>NZ_JBEYVO010000003.1:144222-420637 GCF_040644055.1 Streptomyces sp. NPDC047043 | reverse complement strand
CCTCCGGCGTCTGCCACTTCGCCTACGACGACGAAGAGACCTGCATCGCCGAAGTCCGCTACCTCCTCAGCCTGTTGCCCCAGAACAACCGGGAGGCCCCGCCCGCCGCACCGTCGGACGACCCCGCAACGCGCCGCACCGACACACTGCTCGACCTGGTCCCGGCGGACGGCAACCGCCCGTACGACATGCGCCGGGTGATCGAGGAACTCGTCGACAACGGCGAGTACCTGGAGATCCACGAGCGCTGGTCGACCAACGTGCTGTGCGCCCTGGCCCGACTGGACGGCCACGTCATCGGCCTGATCGCCAACCAGCCCCAGTCCCTGGCCGGCGTACTGGACATCGGAGCGAGCGAGAAGGCCGCCCGCTTCGTGCAGTTCTGCGACTCCTTCAACATCCCCCTGGTCACCCTGGTCGACGTGCCGGGCTTCCTGCCGGGCGTCGACCAGGAGCACGGCGGCATCATCCGCCACGGCGCCAAGCTGCTGTTCGCCTACTGCAACGCGACCGTCCCCCGCATCTCCCTGATCCTGCGCAAGGCCTACGGCGGCGCCTACATCGTCATGGACTCCCAGTCGATCGGCGCCGACCTGACCCTCGCCTGGCCGACGAACGAGATCGCCGTGATGGGCGCGGAGGGCGCCGCGAACGTCATCTTCCGCCGCGAGATCGCCGCCTCGGACGCCCCGGAGGCGGTCCGCGCCCAGAAGATCAAGGAGTACAGGTCCGAGCTGATGCACCCGTACTACGCGGCCGAACGCGGCCTGGTCGACGACGTCATCGACCCCGCCGAAACCCGCACCGTCCTGGCCTCGGCCCTGTCGATGCTCCGCACGAAGCACGCGGATCTGCCGCCCCGCAAACACGGCAACCAGCCGCAGTAACACTCCCGTCCCACCAAGGAGCTCTTGTGCCCCCGTCCGACGAACCGCCGACCGCTGCCGCCCCCTCCCCGGAACCGCTGTTCCGCGTGGTCCGCGGCACGGCCACCGAGTCCGAACTCGCCGCCCTCGCCGTGGTCCTCCTGGCCCTGAACACGCCCGAACCGCTCCCGGCCCCCGTCACCCCCCTCGCGCCTTGGCGCCGCCCGTCCTACACGCACCCGATCAGCTGGCAGGAGGCGGCGTAGCGACCGCACGGGGCGGGGCGAGGGCGTGGGCGCGGACAGCCGTGGGGCTAGCGCCTGCTGCGGGCCGCCCTGGCGATGGCGACCACGGCCTTCTCCAGGGCGTACTCGGGATCGTCCCCGCCGCCCTTCACCCCGGCGTCCGCCTCGGCCACGGCCCGCAGCGCGAACGCGACCCCGTCCGGAGTCCACCCCCGCATCTGCTGACGCACCCGGTCGATCTTCCACGGAGGCATGCCCAGCTCCCGCGCCAGATCGGCCGGGCGCCCGCCGCGCGCCGACGACAGCTTCCCGATCGCCCGCACGCCCTGCGCAAGCGCGCTGGTGATCATCACCGGGGCGACCCCGGTGGCCAGCGACCACCTGAGCGCCTCGAGAGCCTCGGCGGCCCGCCCTTCCACGGCCCGGTCGGCGACCGTGAAGCTCGACGCCTCGGCCCGCCCCGTGTAGTACCGCCCGACGACGGTCTCGTCGATGGTCCCCTCCACATCGGCGACCAGCTGGGAGACCGCGGACGCCAGCTCCCGAAGATCACTCCCGATGGAGTCGACGAGCGCCTGACAGGCCTCCGGCGTCGCCGATCTCCCGGCCGCCCTGAACTCGCCCCGCACGAAGGCCAGCCGATCCGCCGGCTTGGTCATCTTCGGACAGGCGACCTCCCGGGCCCCCGCCTTGCGGGCCGCATCGAGCAGCCCCTTGCCCTTCGCTCCCCCCGCATGCAGCAGCACGAGGGTGATCTCCTCGGCGGGCGCCCCGAGATACGCCTTCACGTCCTTGATCGTGTCGGCCGAAAGATCCTGCGCATTGCGTACGACCACGACTTTCCGCTCCGCGAAGAGCGAGGGACTGGTCAGCTCGGCGAGCGTGCCGGGCTGCAACTGGTCCGGGGTGAGGTCACGTACGTCCGTATCGGCGTCGGCGGCCCTGGCAGCGGCCACCACCTCCCGCACGGCACGGTCGAGCAGGAGGTCCTCCTGGCCCACGGCAAGCGTCACCGGGGCGAGAGGGTCGTCATCAGCAGTCTTCCTGGCCATCGGGTAAAGCATGGCACGGCCCACTGACAACGGGCCTCGGGCACCGCTCCCCTACGGCTCCTCGCGCCACCCGTCCCACTCGCCGGCGAACGCGTCCAGCTCCCCCGGATCCAGCCGCCCGCCCTCGTCCCGCAGCACGACCAGCCACTGCGCGTCCTCGGCGTCGTCCTCACCGGCCAGCGCGTCCCGTACTAGCTGCGGCTCCTCGGACACCCCGAACCGCTCCCCGAGCGCCTCGGCCACCTCCTCCGCGGCCTCGCGATCGGGCAGCACCAGCACATGTCTCACATCACTCACGGCAGCCATTGTCGGGCACCGCCGAAGGAACCCCGCAGGTCACCCCTTCCGCACGCCTGCGTCTTCGACCTGGGCCGGGCGGCGACTTCCGGGCGCGGCCCGACGCGGCCACCGGCCGGGCCGCGGTCGAGGCGGCCGCGGCGAGCGCGGACGGGGCGCGGGTGCGGGAGGGCTGCGTGGGCGCCGCGCACGCCACACGAGCCGCACGAGCCGCACGTCAGTCCTTGCGAACGATCTGCACATCGAGGTCGACGCGAATGCTCGGCCCCACCACCGCGATGCCCCGCGCCAGCATGGTCTGCCAGCTCACCGTGAAGTCGTCCCGATGCAGCTCCGTCGTGGCCCGGCACGCGGCCCGCACCTCGCCCTCCATTCCGTTGCCGAGCCCGAGGTACTCCGTGTCGAGTGTGACCGTACGCGTCACCCCGTGCAGCGACAGCGCCCCGGTCACCGCCCACCGGCTCCCACCCTTGTGCACGAACCGCTCGCTGTAGAACTCCAGCGTCGGAAAGCGCGCCACGTCCAGGAAGTCCGCCGACCGCAGATGGTCGTCCCGCATCCGGACGTTCGTGTCGATGGACGCCGCGTCGATCACCACATGCATAGCCGACTGCTCCACCTGCTCCGCGATCCGCACGACCCCCGCAAAGGAGTTGAACCGCCCGTGGATCCGGGCCAGCCCGATGTGCCGCGCGGTGAAACCGATCGAGGAGTGCGTCGCCTCGATCTCCCAGTCCCCCGCCGCGGGCAGCTCCGGCGGCTGCGCGACCTGGAGGGTCACGTCGCCGAGCGAGGCGAGCGCGTTCTCCCCGACGGTCGCGCTCGCCCGGTACGGCGTGTATCCGTCGGCCGACACCGCGAGCCGGTACTCCCCCGCGGGCACCGTCGTGACGAACGACCCGAAGGGATCCGTCCCGCCGCTGACCACCTTGCGCCCCATGGTGTCGCTGACCGCGAACTCCGCATGTGTCACCGGCGCGTTGACCGGATCCAGCACCCGGCAGCTCAGCACCCCGGCACTCGGCGGGGTCTGCACCGCCGCCAGGGGACTCGTCTGTTGGACCCTGCTCGTTCGGTTTCCCAGCCAGCGGCCGAACATCCACGCCACCCCTGTGCGCCTCGACATCATCTGTTGCCGAAGATGCATTCGATCACTGATGGGGCTTTCGAGGCAACACGGACTGCCTACGCACGAGTAGCAACGACTGGCCCCATGTGACCTGATCAGTCCCCTCGATGACGATTCCGCACCGTCGGCACATGGTCGAGCTCGATCCCGAACCGCTCCCGGTACACGGCGAGCACCTCCTCGTCCGTGCCCAACTCCCGCTCCTCCCGGGCCCCGTCGACGCCCGTCACCTTGAACGTGCGCCCGCTGAGCGTGATCCTCCCGCCGTCCTCCGTGACCCTCGAACACACCAGTGACTGCGTGAAGTGCGACGCGGGCGAGGTGCTGTGCCACCACGCCCCGGCCACGAAGTCACCGAGCTCCCGGGGCCGCACCTCCAGGCGGTACTGCGGCCGACCGTTCACGACGACATCCAGGTCCGGCCCCGCCTCGGCGATCCGGAACACGCCGCCGGGGTCCTCCTGCTCCCCTCTCTCCCCGAACACCAGCGGATAGTGACTGTGCGCCCCGAACCCCACGTCCGCCAGCCACTCGCTCCCGTCCACCGTCCGCACCCGCAGCGCGAGATGGTCGTACGGAATCCCCAGCCGGCCCCCGTCCCCGTGCACCCGCGCCGCGAGCAGCGTGACCTCGAACCCCAGCGCACCCAGCAACGCCCCGAACGACCCGTTCAGTTCGTAACAGAACCCTCCCCTTCGCGCCCCCACCACCTTGTCCAGCAGCCGCTTCTCCTCCAGCACGATCTCCTCGCCGAGGTGGATCGACAGGTTCTCGAAGGGCACGGACTGCAGATGGCGCAGATGCAGCTCGCGCAGTACGTCGAGGGTGGCGCCGGCGGCACCTGCCGGCCACTGCGAGGGCTCGACTCCCAGTCGGCGGAGGTAGGCATCGACCTGTGACGAATTCATGCCCTCAGTCTCGCGCCACCCCCAGTTCCGCGCCCGCTCCCACGACCGCCAGCGCCCCGTCCCGGTCGGTCCGCAGCACCACCGCTCCCTCGGCCCGCAACGCCGCGACCGTACTGGGGGCCGGATGTCCGTACGGGTTGTCCCTGCCCACGGAGATCAACGCCAGCCTCGGCGCCACCCTGCGTATCAGCTCCGGGTCCTGATAGGCGGACCCGTGATGGGCCACCTTCAGCACATCCACGCCACCCAGCAGCGCCCCCTCCGGCGACCTCAACAGCGCCTGCTGCGCCGGGGGTTCGAGATCCCCGAGCAGCAGGATCCGCAGCCCGGCCGACCTGACCAGCATGGCCACGCTCGCGTCGTTCGGCCCGTCCGGATCCGGTGCCGGACGCGGGGGCGGCCACAGCACCTGCCACGCGACCGAACCCGTGCGCCGCCGCTCCCCCGCCACGGCCCGGGTGAGCGGGATGTGCCGCCCCGCAGCCTCCCTCCGTACGAACTCCACCTGATCCGCGGGCTCTTCGAGTCCGGTCGTCTCGATCGCCCCCACCGAACGCCCCCGCAGCACACCGGGCAGCCCGGCCACGTGATCGGCATGAAAGTGCGTGAGGACGACCAGCGGGATTCTGGTGATGCCGAGTGTGCGCAGGCAGTGGTCGGCGAGCGTCGGATCGGGCCCCGCGTCCACGACCACCCCGCTGCCGTCCCTCGCGGCGAGCACCGTCGCGTCCCCCTGCCCCACGTCGCACATCACGAACCGCCACCCCGGCGGCGGCCACCCCGTGATCACCCTGGTCAGCGGCGGCGGCTGCACCACCACCAGCACAAGCAGCGCTCCGCAGGCCCCGCACAGCCACGGATGTCTCAACACCCGCCGGCCGACCAGCAGGACGGCGACGGTGACCAGAGCGAGCAGCCCCGCCCCGGTCCAGCTGCCCGGCCAGTCCACACCACCACCGGGCAGCGCGGCCCCCGTCCGGGCGACGCCCGCGATCCACTCGGCGGGCCAACTCGCGCACCAGGCAAGCACCTTGGCCGCCGGCATCACCACCGGCGCCGTCGCCAGCGCGGCGAAGCCCAGCACCGTGGCCGGCGCCACCGCGATCTCCGCGAGCAGATTGCACGGCACCGCCACCAGGCTCACCCGAGCCGACAGCACGGCCACGACCGGCGCGCACAGTGCCTGCGCCGCGGCAGCCGCGGCCAGCCCCTCGGCCAGCCTCGGCGGGACCCGGCGCCGCCGCAGCGACTCGCTCCAGCGCGGCGCGAGCGTGAGCAGGGCGCCGGTGGCCAGCACCGAGAGCACGAAGCCGTAACTCCGGGCCAGCCATGGGTCGTACAGCACGAGCAGCAGCACCGCCGTCGCCAGCGCCGGGATCAGTGATCTGCGGCGCCCGGTCGCCAGGGCCAGCAGCACGACGGCCCCGCAGGCCGCGGCCCGCAGCACGCTGGGGTCCGGTCTGCACACGACCACGAACCCGAGGGTGAGCGCTCCCCCGAACAGCGCGGTCGTCCGCAGCGGGATGCCGAGCCGGGCCGCGAGCCCACGCCGCTCCACCCGCTGTGCCGTGCCCGGCGGCCCGATGAGCAGGGCGAGGATGATCGTGAGGTTGCTCCCGGACACGGCCAGCGTGTGCGCGAGGTCGGTCTCCTTGAAGGCCTCGTCCAGCTCCGGGGTGATCCGCGAGGTGTCCCCGACGACCAGCCCGGGCAGCAACGCCCGCGCGTCCGCCGGCAACTCTTCGGTCGCCTCCCGCAGCCCGCCCCGCAGTCGCCCGGCCAACCGCTGCGCCCCCGACGGCCCGTCCACCACCTCCGGCCCGGCCTTCCCCCGCACCCGCAGCACGGCCGCGACCCGGTCCCCGCCGAGCACCGCGGGCGCCAGTCGGGCGACGACCCGCACCCGCGTGGACGGCAACAACTCGAGCCACGGCGACCGCTGCGGCCCGGCGGCGGGTTCCGTGCCTGCTCCCGGCCTCAACGAACCCTTGCCGGCCCCGCCGAGGTCCCGCCCCGCCCCACGCGACCTGGCGTCGACGATCATCAGCACCGGCGCCCGCGTCACCACCGCCGACCCGTCCGCCTCCGCCACCTTCCGCACCTCCCCCTCGATCACCACGGAGGCCGGAGCAACGTGATCCCCCTTGATCCGAGGCCGGGTGAGCCGTGGATCGGCGGTGACCTCGACCTCGGCGGTGACGGTGGCGTACTGCCCCGCCAGCCCCGGCACGGGCCCTCGCCGCAGGTCCGCTCCATGCAACCCGGCGGAAGCAGCAGCCGCAGCGACGCACAGCAGCACGGCGGCGACCGAGACACGCGGCCAGGCCCGCGACGCCGGTGGCCCGACCCGCGCACCGCGTCGCCGTACGGCCAACAGGACACCCGCCGCGATCAGGCACACGACCGCGACGCCGGTGACCCACCCCACTGTCGCGTCCAGCATCACCGCAGCCGTCGCCCAGGCCGCGAGCGCGGGCGGTACGAGGCGCAGGTCCGTCGGTCCTTCCTGTCGGGGATGGGCGGCACCGAGCCGCCTTCCGGAGTGGGCGTGGACGGCCGCGCGCTCGGGCGGGAGCTCGGGAGCGCGCGTCATGGCCGCACGAGATTCCGGAGATCGGCAAAGCGTCGGTCGCCCACGTAGACGGGATTACCCTTCGGAGCATGAACCACGCAATAACCCCGAAACGGGCGATCTTGCTCGTACGGATCAGTGACGACAAGGCCGAGGACGCCAGTGGCGTCGGACGGCAGGAAGCGGACGGCCGCAAGCTGGCCGACCGCCTGGGCTGGGGCATCGCCGAGGTGCTGGTCGAGAACGACACCTCAGCCTTCAAGCGCCGCAAGATCCGACTCCCGGACGGCACGACGGCGCTGCGGACCGTCCGGCCGAAGTTCCGCACCGCGCTGGGCTGGCTCGCCTCCGGGGAGTGTGACGGGCTCCTCGCCTACGACCTGGACCGTACGGCACGCGACCCGCGCGACCTGGAAGACCTCATCGACGTCGTCGAGTCCGGGACGTCGAACATCCCCGTCCAGTCGGTGACGGGATCGCTCCGGCTCGCCAACGATGCCGACATCACGATGGCCCGCGTCATGGTCGCCGTCGCCAACAAGGCCAGCCGTGACACCTCCCGTCGGGTGACCCGCAAGCACGAGGAGCTGGCCGCCGCCGGGAAACGGAGCGGCGGAGGGTTCCGGGGCTACGGCTACGACCGGCGCGGGCTGGTGGTCATCGTCGATGAGGCCGCCGTCATCCGGGACATCGCCCGGTGGATCCTCGACGGCTGGAGCCTCAACCGTGCCGCCGCTGAGCTGAACCGGCGCGGTGAGCCCACCGTGACCGGGGTCGCCTGGAACTCGCGTTCCGTGCGCTCCGTCGTCACCAAGCCCTCCGTGGCCGGTCTTCGCTCGTACAAGGGCCAGATCGTCCGGGACGACCAGGGTGAGCCCGTCAAGGCCGCATGGCCAGCGATCCTGGACATGGCCACCTGGGAGGCCGTCTGCGCGGTGCTGGCCGGTCGTGCGGGCACCTCTGACCTGACCCTCAAGAGGTGGCTCACGAGGGTCCTGCACTGCCCGCTGTGCGGCCATCTGCTCACCGGGTGGCAGGGCAACAACGGCAAGCCGAAGTATTGGTGCGCAAGCCCTCTGGGCGGCTGCGGAAAGATCACCGTCCAGGCGGCAGAGGCCGAGGCCGAGGCCGAGCGCCAGGTTCTCGATCTGCTCACCAGGCCGCGCATCCTGGAACGCCTGCACACCATCTCGACGAGCGAGGCCAGCGACGATGCTCGGCGTGAACTCGCCGAAGACGATGCACAGTTGAAACAGCTTGCAGGGATGTGGGCACGCAAGGAAATGTCGCTGGGCGAGTACCGCGAAGCTCGCAGCATCATCGATGAGCGGATCAAGAACTCGCGGGCACTGATCAACGCCTCCGCGCCCCGCGCTCTGCGGACTCTCCTCGCCGGAGACGTGCGCGATGGATGGGAGCGGCTGACCCCGGCAGACAAGCGCGAAGTGGTGCTCGCGCTCGTGCCGGACGGGTACGAGGTGAGGCCGCACGACCGCTCTCGTGGCAACGCCTTCCAGCCGGAACGGCTGCGGCCGGTGGCGTAAGGGGACTCGCTTCCTAAAGATCGACCTTCTCGACGTCGGCTACCGACCAGAGCGTTTGCGGGCGTCGGTTTGGCCCCTGGCAGGTAGCGGGCAGGTAGCTCGTAACAAACTCACGCAGGGCGCTCCAGAGGACACCTGCGGCCACATCCGAGCAGTACCGGAGGCCGCCGTGTCCTCTTCTTTGCCCCGCCGCCCTCAGACCGAAGCCGAGCGCCTGAAGCGCCAGTTGGGCGGCTACATCCGCCTCGGCAGCACCGAGCAGGCCGACGAGACCCGGCGCAAGCTGCGCAGCCTCGTCCTTGAGGAGCAGGTCCGCAAGTACCTCGCCGCCGAACCGACGCCCGAGGATCGCGCCCGGTTCGCCGCCATGCTGCTGCACCCCGCCCAGGACGGCGGTGGCAGCGATGCCTGAGACCCCCAACCCCCTCGCCGAACTGGAGCCCACGGACGCCCAGTTGCGCCGCATCGCCGCGCTCCTCGGCCTGGCGAACCGTGAACCCGACGCATGGCCGGAAACCGGAACCACGGATCCGAGCGAGGGCGACGCCGACGCCGCGTAGATCCCCCAACCCAAAAAGGAGGTGCCGCACCGCTTCCGCAAGCCGAGAGACAACGCCATGCAAGACAACACGAACCCCCCGAGCCGGGCGACGGACAGCGGGGGGCGCGAGGAGAACAACGGTTCCGTACCCACGGTAACACCGGACGATGCCGTCGAGGCCGCGCGCCAGAAGCTGGACGCCGTGCGGGCCAGGTGGCGTGCCAGGCACGATGACCACGCCGTCTGGGACATGGACGGGGATGGCTTCTGGGAGGTCATCCCCGGCGGGAAGGACGAACTCAAAACTCTGGAGTATCAGGCCGCCAAGGAAGAACGGCGTCGGGACCGCGTCAGGATCGATGCGGAGGGTCACGCCGACTGGCTGGTGTCCCGCGATCTCGGCAAGCGGATGTACGCCGAGAAGCAGGCGGCAGAACGCGGCTCGTTCTCCTCGCGGACGCTGCACCGGGCAGGGCTGTCCGAACTGCCCAAACCGAAGGGGCTCATCCCCGACGTGCTCTACACCGGGTCCGTCGCAGTCATCTACGGGCCGTCAACGGTCGGCAAGACGTGGGTGATGCTGTCGCTGGGCGGCAGCGCCGCCACCGGCAGGGCGTGGCCCGACCCCAACGGGCCGTCAGGACGCGTAGGCCCGATTCCCGTCCTCTACATCGCCGCAGAGGACGGCGGAGGCGTAGACGACCGGGTAGCGGGATGGGAGCGGGCGCACGGAATCCAGCTCGCCCAGTACGAGATCTACTTTCATCCCCAGCCGCTGAACCTGCTTGACGACGTGCAGGTTGACGAGATCGTGAAATTCATCGACGAGAAGAAAATCCGGCTCGTCATCGTCGACACGGTCGCCACCGTCCTCGGGGGCGAGGAAGAGAACAACCCGAACTATTCGCGCCTTGTTGCCAACATGCGCCGTCCCGTCACCGCGATGCAGAAGTTTGGCGGAGGCAGCGTCGTTCTCGTGGCCCACCCCGGCAAAGACGTGACCAAGGGTCCTCGCGGCGGCTATTCGCTGTTCGCCGACGCCGACATCGTGTGGCAGCTTTCCGGCTCGATCGACGCCATCGAAATGACGTGCACGAAATGGAAGGCCGGACCGTTCCGCGATCCCTGGCTGCTGCACCTCGACCGCAGCAATACCGACGCCCCGCACATCACGAGCAGTCGGAGCAGCGGCGGGAGCACCGTCACCGCGAGGGACATCCCCAACCCGCCTGACCAGATGGCCGAGGCCGTGTTGAAGAAGGCCGCCGCGTATGGACCCGTCGTGGGCTGCGGGCAGACCGACATCGTCCACGCCCTCGCCGACGACGGCATTGAGACGAAAGCGAACCGCGTCAACGAGAAGTTCGCCGTCCTGGTCGGCTTGAAGCTCATGGAGCAGAAGTCTCGCGGCAGGTACTTCGTGACGAGTCTCGGGCAGCACGCCGTCAACGCTTGGATCAACGCCCAGCAAGCTCGGGAGCACGACCAGGAGGGGCAGCAAACCATGATCGAATGATTCGGAAAACCCTTCGGAAACCAGAGATCGTTTCCGAAGCGTTTCCGAAGGGGGTTTCCGGCTTATCCGATGACGATCGGAAAGTTTCCGAAGCCCCTGACCTGCGATTTCCGATTTATCCGATCCAGACTCCCCGCTAGCTCTGCCTCAATTCCGATCCACCCCCCGTGTCTAGGAGACACGGGAGGATCGGATAAGGCAGCGGGGCGGATCAAGGAAGCAGAGAAGCCAAGGAAGAAGGAATCGAGATCATGGACGCCACCATTGCCAGCCTGGTCGACATCATCAGCAAGCAGGCGGAGACGATCCGCGTGCTGACCGAGGCTCTGGGCGGCCACAGGAGCCCCGAGGAGCCAACCCCTGTCCTGGGCGTCCAACCCGCCCCCGAACGGCACTCCAGGGCATCACGCCGTGGCGCAAGGGCCGTCCCCTGCGATTACTGCAAGTCGGCCGTCGGCGAGCCCTGCACCACAGGCAGCGGCGGCCGGGCCAACAAGTCCCACAAGGTCCGCCGCCGCGCCGTGTATGGACGCCGCCGCACCGGCTGACCGCGATTCCCCCGTCCAACCCGTCCCTGCGAGAGGCCCACAGGTCCCCTCGCGCCCGCGCATCGACCCATTCGGCGCAGAGCGCAGAGGAGCCCACCCGTGAACACACCGCTCGTACTGCCGGACGGCAGCCTCAATATCCCGAAGCACATGGTCGGCAAGCTGGCGGGGGTCCTGGAATGCGTCGTCGGCCGCGATACCGAGCGGTGGGCGGACTGGTCGCACTCGCGCGCCTCATGCAGGGCCTTTCTCAGCATCCTGGGCGCTGTGAAAAGCGGAAGCGCGGAAATGCAGCCGAGCATCAGGGGCACAATCTCGACTCACGAAGCGGCCGCGATCCTCGGGCGTACGCCACGGCGGGCACGGCAGCTCGGAGCAGCCATCGGCGGTTTCCAGCCCGAAGGGCACGGACACTGGCGATTCGACGAAAGGGCCGTCCGCGCCTACGTCATTGAAAGGGAAGGGGCGTGAAGGCATGGAGACCAAGAGGGCGTTCAACTCGGACGGCGAGGACTACGTCGGCGGCGTAGAAATCAAGTCCGAGACCACGGGGCGCATCACGGCCGTCTACGCGACCTTGAACTGTGTTGACAGGGATGGAGACGTTACGGTCCCTCACGCGTTCACCAATGGCGCGCCGGTCATGATCAGCGACTGGAACCACTCCAGTTGGCAGGGCGCGAAGCCGGTCGGCAAAGGCGTCATCTACGAAGACGGCGACCAGGCAATCCTCGAAGGCCAGTTCTTTATGGGCACCACGCACGGACGCGACGCCTTCGAGACCGTGAAGGAACTCGGCGAACTCGCAAGTTTCAGCTATGGCTTCGATGTGATCGACTCGGTGAAGGCCCCGAGCAACAGCACCTACGGTCCGGAACACCGGCGGACCCTGCGGCGCATGACAGTGCATGAGGTCTCACCCGT
The DNA here is from genome assembly GCF_040644055.1 of Streptomyces sp. NPDC047043. Classification (NCBI taxonomy): domain Bacteria; kingdom Bacillati; phylum Actinomycetota; class Actinomycetes; order Kitasatosporales; family Streptomycetaceae; genus Streptomyces; species Streptomyces sp. NPDC047043. Next base: position 408,495 of record NZ_JBEYVO010000003.1, on the reverse strand, counting down.
GATCGTTCCTGCGGGCATCAACACTCGGCTCCTCTCCGTCAAGAGCGACCGTGACACCCGGGACACCCTGTACAGCCGGCACACCCCCTCGTACACCCTGGACAACCGCACCCGGCTGGAACTTGAGGCTTACCGGGTTCAGTTGGCTCGCTTCGAGCGTGACGAGCACCAGAAGCTGGTCGACCTGGCCCGGCGCTTCAAGGACGACCTGGCGCGTGCTGCGCTCGCCGAAGAGTTGAAGGGCCTCGCGGTGACCGCTGGTGCCCTGTACGGGTATCGCATGGTGCGCGAAGCCGACGTGCCCGCAGAGACGCGCAGGGCCGTCAAGGACGCCGTCCTGAAGCGGGACCCTCGCGTGACCATCGGATGGTTCGTGAGCGAACCGGACCCGAAGCGCGTGGAGTTCACCGACCCCGTCGCCATGGGCGGGTACTGCTTTCCGTCGGCCGCGCCGGAGCGCATCTGGATCCGGGCCGACGTCGACGCGGACCAGGCGCACGGCTTCGCACACCACGAGCTGGCCCATCTCCTCGACGGTGCGCATGAGGAGCAGGCTCAACTCGCCGGAATCCGAGCCACGTTGGAGCACAGGGGGGAGCTGTGATGAACCGCTGCACGGACACCGTTGCCTCCGCGCTCGCCCTCGTGAAGGCCGCCGTCGGCCGCGACCGCGAGGCCCACGACACCATCATCGAGCACACCGACCCCGCCGAACTGGTCCACGGTCTGGTCGCTCTCGCCGCTCACGTCATCGAACAGGGCACCCATGACCCCGAGGGGTTCCTCGACCGGCTCCAGAAGGGCCTCATCGCTGACGAGTTTGGAGACTGACATGCGTAAGCCCAGCGCCAACAAGGCAGTTCAGTACGCGTCGCCGACCGAGGCGAAGCAGGCGGAACTCCGCCGCACACTCGAAGTCGACGACGAGCTGAGCCAGTTGGACCCCAACACTCGGCTCACGCTCGGCCGCATCACGCACCTCGACATCGAGGAGACCGACCGCATCATCTTCGCCATTGAGAGGGCCAAGCGCATTGCTGTGGCCGAAGCAACTGGAGGCGCAGCATGACACCTCGAACGGCTCGAACCCGTACACCCGCAAGCGAGAAGGGAGTTACCGTGCCCACGAGGACCGCGAAGAAGGAGACGTGCCACAAGTGCGGCCAGGACGTGTCGCCTTACGGCTGCCGTCAGGAAAGGCTCGGGTGGTACTGCCGGGCCACTGGCCTCGTATTCGACGCCGAAGCCATCGTCTACCCGACCCACGACCCCATCGGGAAGCACGAGCAGGCGGTCATTGACGAGTACGGGCCGCATCTCGCGCAGGCCGAGGCCCTCACCGACGCCGCCCTCGAACAGTTCAGTTCGGCACAGTCGGCACACCTCGATCTGCTGTACAAGTGCACGAGGGAAGGCGTGACGGCACCCGGCATGGGCACGATGATCGGTGTCCCCGTCGACCACACTGCGGCCCGTTTCAACAGCAGCAACGGCCGGATGGTGCACCGGCTTTCCGACCTTGAGCGGCGCACGCTCGTCGACGCGGAGAAGGAGGCACGCGACCTGGTCGAGGTGGCCGAGGAGCGCCTGAACCGCGAGCGCAAGAACCTGTCCGGCCTTGAGCGGAGGTTCGAAGCCGCACAGGTTGCGGCCCGTTCGCAGGACCGGGAAAACCGCCGGTAGTCGAACCTCCGGCCCTGGTTCGCTCCTTCCTGGGCCGGAACTCCCGTATCTCGGTAGGGGGTTGGGTGTCGATGTCGCCCCGCGCGTGACTACTGCGATACGGAACTCAGGGGGGCCTGCTTTCCACTGCCGGGAGGATATGCAGGCCCCTCGAACATCCCCGGCCCCACCGCTTCCTTTCACCTCCTTTCTGGGCGGTGGGGCCGGAGACTGTCAACTGTCGGTGCAGTGGTGACAGGCCAGCACACGCACAGCCACGCATCCATCAGCCTTGGTTGGTGCAGTGGTGCAGTACCCACACCCGCACACCCGTGCCTGGTGCCATGGCCTGGTGCCTGGTGCCTGGTGCCTGGTGTGCAGTGGTGGTGTGCAGCAGTGGTTCAGTGCCAGCACACAGCACCAACCCACCCATGCCACCCACCCATGTCGTGCCATGGTGTGTGCACGATAAGCCGTAAGAGCGAAACGAATGAACGCGAACAAAGCGAATGAGACTTGCAATCAAGGTCAAAACGAAATCGTTCTGGCGAAGCCCAGCGACTCAGCCTGATTTAAGGGGCTCCTGGTCGCCCGGCAGCACGTCATCAACTCCCGTGGATTGCAAGGGTAGATGAGGCTCCGATACCCCCCGCCACCCTAGGGGGGCCGGGTCCACGTAGATCCGTTTGGGCAGCGCGGACCCCGCCCAGGTGGTGCCCTCTCTCTCTGACAAATTTCAGTGCACGATGATCATGATGGGAAGTCCCGACCTGCACCCTTAAGGCTTGGTGCCGTCATTATCCAGTGCTATACGGGCCTTCTCGGCGAATTCATCTACCGCGCCGCTGAAGTTTACGAAACGTGTACATCCTTCACGCCACTTCTCGGACAGAGTCCAGCCTGGAATTTCAGCGAGTGTTGGTACGCGCATCACTCCCAGTGAAGCTGAGACCTCGCGCGAATTGTCCTCGACGACTGTCGCCGCTGCGCTGACCTCTTTAGGTCCAGCGATCTGTACTCGTGTTGCTATTTCCCGGAGGGTCTTATGAAGCGATTCAGATTCCCGGATGACATCCTGCAAGTCCATTCCCTCTGGCAGGAGGCGAAGGCGCTCCATGTCCTCAAAATCTTCCGGGACTGGCAGGAGGAGAATCTTAGTCAGATCCGAATGAGCCGCTGCTGCGGCAATGAACTCTTCGTACACGGCCTGCCGCGCGTCACGTCTCTGGCGAAGGTGCTCAGCTCGTGCTGCCATCTTCGCCTGCTCGCGCGCTGACCACCCGGTAGCGAAGGCCGCCCCCGTCGTCGCGACCGCACCTGCCAGAGCCCCGAGCACTGCCGCCAATCCTGCGTCCATGCAGGGGATTTTGGCAGGTCAGTCAAGGGAGTTGAGGGCTTTTGTGATGCACGCTCTTGCCTCGCGGCCGTGCACTGCGGTGCCGGACAACTCGGAGAACGCCTTGAGGTACGTGCGGATCTCTCCGGGGGCCGTGATGTTGACCTCCGCCGTCAGCGTCTCGACCGCCACCTGGACGTCGTCGAAGGCGTAGAACGCTTCCAGCGGCCACACGGTGCGACGGGCCGTGAAGGGGATGATCCCCAGGGACACGTTCGGCCGGGACATGACCTCCAGCAGGTACCGGAGCTGGTCGGCCATCGCTGCGTCGTCGCAGACCCGGTAGTAGAGCACCGTCTCTTCCAGCAGCAGCCCGAACCGATGATCTCCCTCATGGACAACGCGGGACCGGTTCACGCGTGCCTGCACGGCGTCGGCCACGTCGTCAGGGGTGCCCTGGAAGTCCGTGATGGACCGCAGGAGCCCCGTGGCGTAATCGGCGGTCTGGAGCATGCCAGGGACCAGGTTCGAGGCGTAGACGCGGAAGTGCGTGGTGCGCTCGTACAGCGGGACGGTCTTCTCGTGGACGCGCCTCATGCCGTCGCGATGGATCTGCGCCCAGTGTGCGTACATGGACTCGGCGGTGCGGGAGGCGGCGATCAGGTCCGCTGCCTGATCCTCCGCGCCGCAGGCCCGGCACCACGCCCGAATGTCCTCGTCCGACGGAGCGGTCTTGGCCGCAGCGATGCGGGATGACTTCGATTTGTGCCAGCCGCACTGGTTCGCCAGTTCAAGCCCGGTGAGCCCGGCGTCCCTCCTGATCTCGTCCAGGCGGGAGGCAATGGCCGCGCGGGCAGCCTGGGCGGTGGACAGCGGGGACGTGGGCATGAACTGGCGTACCGGGCTTCTCAGATGACGTACTTGTCGTGCGGGATGCCCCGCTCCCAGACGGAGTTGAAGGCTGTCGAGCACAGCCGGGCGACGGCTGGTTCGTCCGTCTGGTCGGTGTGGACCCAACGCCCTTCGCCATCAAAGACGTTGAACTGGACGATGCGGTCGTCGAAGAGCCAGAAGTCGTTCCCCGGCAGCGCGAGGTCGGATGCCTGTCGCCTTGGGAGCCAGCGGATCTCCTCGCCTGCGGCGACGTTGGTGAAGGTGAACGAGTGCTCGTAGCGGATGTACTCGCTCTGCGGCTCGCCGACGATCCGGGCGCGCCTCATGACGACACCCTTGGCGGTGACCTCCTGAACGAGGTCGAGCCACGGACGCCACCAGGACTCGCGGTCGTCCGGGTCGAGCTGGTGGCCGCGCTTCCATGCCGCGAACCCCTCGTCCTCGTCGGAGATCGCGTAGACGTCCCGCATCTCAAGGTGGACGGCGGAGTGCTCCACGGACCGGATCAGGTCGGCAAAGTTACTCAGGCTCTGCGCCATCAAGTGCCTCCCTCAGCAGCGGGATCATGCGCTGCGGTAGCCGGATCACGCCCTCATGGTCCGGGAGCGGACTGTCCTGGACGGTCCGGGCGATCGTGTCGGCGTCGGCCGTCGCGCCCTGGATGACGACCTCGTGCGTGACCTCATCCACCCATACGGCTGGGCAGCCGTGATCTCCGGACTCTGGATCTTTCCCCACGAACCGTAGGCCCATGGCCCCTCCCCATGTCGAGTCGGTTGCTTTCGGTTGCACCAGAGCCTCACGGTGCCGTGACCAGGGCGTCAAGGCCGCCCAGCGGTGCGTGCAACAGCGTGCAACTTCGTGGACCGGCCCCTTCACCCCTCCCTACGGTCGTAGCCGGAGTCACGCGGAGAGTCGGGGAGCAGTCAATGGTCACGAAGCATAAGACGACGCAGGAACCACCTGTTGAACTCCCTGTGGGCCTCAACGCGTGGTTGCTGGACTGCGTACCTGCGCCGGGGTGCAAGGTCTGTGCAGCCAACTGGAGACTGCTCAGCGCGGCCAAGGACGACGGCAACATCACGCAGGCTGCGAGGCACGCAACCTTGATCCGCGACCATGCCTCCGGGGTCCATTGATGACGATGGACATGCAGACCTACCGCGACGGACGCAAGCAGGCGACGGACGCGGCGGAGGCGATCCGGGAAGCCCTGGCCGCTCTCGGCCTGCCCGAAAGCGTCTGGGGCAGCGTGCGCCCGATGGTCACCCACAGCGGCAAGCCGTACGTGCATCTCGGAATGGTGCGCGCGGACGTGGCCGAGCAGATGGCCGAGGCGATGCGGCCTCAGAGCCCTGGGTAACTGCCGTGCGATCCCCCACGGTTGTCAGTGCACGATGAGACAATCCGACCATGAGTGAAGAGGTGCGCTCGCGTGACGTCGAGCTGAGCGACGACGAGGTGATCGGTGCCGCATCTGTGCTTATGGCTCAGCGTGGGCATGCGAAGGCAGCCGCTCTGATGCTGGACGTGACGAGCGCCCGTATCGAGCGGCACACCACCTACGAAGAGTCGATGTCCCACTCCTACGAGCGGGAGTACCAGGAGGTCATCCTTGAGCTAGAGCCGCACCTCATCCACAACACGGGATATCACCTCAAGGACATCAAGTCAGCCTTCGAGACCGTCGGGGCCGGGTGCGGGCGGAACATCGATGACGTCTTCATCCGAGAGGTCATCCCCAGGGTTGGGCCGAACTGGCGGGAGCAGTTGGCACGCGAACTCAAGGGCGGTCACCAGACGAACCAGGCCCGGAAAGTCCGGCTGGAGCCCCGGCACCCGATCGAGGACGGTCTCCACTTCACGAACGAGTGGGAACAGCGGGTCTACCAGGTACTCAAGGACCACCAGGCCCGGCTTCCGCAGAACGAAACAATCGGGATCATGCCCCTCGGTGCATTGCGGGTGCCTGGGCACACCTTCGAGCCTGACTTCCTGATCACGTATCGCGGACGCGTCGGCGTCATCGAGGTGGACGGGCCGCATCACAAGGGACGGGCATCTGCCGACCGCAGCCGGGACCGGTTGTTCAAGCACGCGGGGGTCAGGGACGTGGACCGGCTGTGCGTTGAAGACAGCACCACAAAGGAAGAGGTCGAGAAGTTCGTGACCGACTTCCTCAAGCACCTGGTCGGCTGAGAGACCTGGGCGCCGCGAGGTCACCCCGGCAACGTTGACTCGCCGATGCCGTTCACCTCACGCAGCTCGTCCACCGAGCGGAAACCGCCGTGCTGTGTGCGGTAGTCGATGATGTGCTGGGCCAGCACGGGGCCGACGCCCGGCAGGGTGTCGAGCTGGTCCACGGTCGCCGTGCTGAGGGCGACCGGAGCCGCGGGAGCAGCGCCCGCACCGGCCGCACCACCGGCGGCCGCACCGGCCGCACCCGGCGCCGCGGCGGCCGCGGGACCGCCGACGACCACCTGCTCCCCGTCCACGAGGAAGCGGGCCCGGTTCAGGCCGTCCGTACTCGTACCGGGCCGCACTCCCCCGGCCGCGCGCAACGCGTCGACAACCCGCGAACCGGCCGGCAGACGATGGATCCCGGGGTGGCGGACCTTGCCGCTGACGTCCACCACGATCCCGGTCCCACCCGGGCCCGCGGCATTCGACGCCCCGGCCGAACCGCTCGGCTCGGGGTCCCCGCTCCCCTTCCGCTCGCCGAACGGAGCCGCCGCCCGCACCACTTCGGGCGCCCGCACGGACTGCGTCCGCCCGGCCCAGAAGTGCTGCACGGCGAACACGGCGGCGACGACCAGCACCGCCGCCAGTGCGAGCACACTCCGCCGCTCCAGCCCGCACCTCGACTGCAACCACAGAGGCATCCGCTCCCGCACCGCAAGCCCGGCCCGCACACGCCGGCCGTCCCCGGAACGATCGCCGCCGGTAGTGGCGTCGGTGCCGAAAGCGAAATCGCGATCGGTGTCGGAGCGCCCGTCGTCCCGGGGCAGGGCCCGCGGGAGGTCGAAGTCCTCGTCCTCCTCCGTCACGGGCGCGGTCGGCGGCCCCGTCCCCGACTCCCGCCGCTCACCGGCCCGTTCGGGGAACAGCACCTCCGCGCGCCGACGGAGTTCGTCCGCCGACTCATGCCGGTGCCGATGCCGGACCCGGCTCAGACCCGGTGGACGACGATGACGGATCCGGCCGTCGGAGGCGGGGCCGCGCCCGGGGCCACTGGTCGCAGTCGCTGTACGTGAACGTGATCGAAGTGCCATGCCACGACGATGGGGCACACCGCCACTTCCGCGATGATCTTGCTCAATTCCCGGGGATTACCGCCCAGTTGTGGATAACTCCGCCACCCACACGAGTGAGAGAGTGTCAGCGGAGAAACCGTCAGCGCGGCGAGACCACGACTCCCAGCAGCCCGGGCCCGGTGTGCGCCCCGATCACCGCTCCCACCTCGCTCACATGCAGATCGGCCAGCCCGGGCACCCGCGCCCGCAACCGGTCGGCGAGCGCCGACGCCCGCTCGGGAGCGGCGAGATGGTGGACCGCGATGTCGACCTGTGCGCTGCCGGCACGGCCGGCCGCGATCTCCTCGAGCCGGGCGATCGCCTTCGACGCCGTCCGGACCTTCTCCAGGAGTTCGATACGGCCACCGTCGAGCTGCAGCAGCGGCTTCACGGCGAGCGCGGAGCCCAGCAGCGCCTGCGCGGCGCCGATCCGGCCGCCGCGGCGCAGATAGTCGAGGGTGTCGACGTAGAAGTAGGCGGACGTCCCGGAGGCGCGCTTCTCGGCGGCGGTGACGGCCTCGTCCACCGTGCCGCCCGCCTCCGCCGCCTCCGCGGCGGCGAGCGTGCAGAACCCGAGTGCCATCGCGACCGCCCCGGTGTCCACCACTCGCACCGGCACCGGCGCCTCGCGCGCCGCGAGGACCGCCGCGTCGTACGTGCCCGACAGCTCGGCGGAGAGGTGAAGGGAGACGATGCCGGTGGCGCCGGACTCGGCAACCTTGCGGTAGGTCTCGGCGAAGAGCTGGGGGCTGGGCCGCGAGGTGGTGACGGGGCGCCGCTTCTGCAGGGCCTGGGCCAGGGAACGGGTCGAGATCTCGGTCCCCTCGTCCAGCGCCTGGTCACCGAGGACCACGGTCAGGGGCACCGCTGTGATGCCGTGGCGCTCCATCGTCCGCGGCGGCAGGTAGGCCGTTGAATCGGTGACGATCGCGACATGGCGGGACATGAGCTGGAGGTTACCTGCCGTAGCGCCCGGACGGCAGCCCGGCCCCTCTCACCTGGTATGCCCTTGACCGGATCAAGTAGTGCTCTCGGGGCGGGGTTTCTTCTGCCATGGGTACGTGGGGCGCGCTGCGGGCGGGGTGATGGCGGCCCGCGTGGGCTCCTCGGCCGTGCGGGAGCGGGGGGTCTCCGGCCAGGTCTGCTGAGCGGTCGCGTTGTCGGCGGCCGGGGCGTCGGGCCACGGCGGCGGGGTGGAGGACGGCTCTTCCTTGGTCCAGTGCCGCAGGGCACCGGCCTCCACGTCTATCTGCGCGCTCAGCGTGTCCAGGTCGTCGTCGGCGAAGCGGCGGGCCCGGTCGCGGGCCGCCCAGCGCAGGGAGTCCGCCGACTGTGTGATGCGCTCGGTGCGCTCCCGCAGTTCGGGCAGCCGCGCGGCGAGCGTGGTCCGGTCCGGCTCGGCCTCCAGGCGCTTGAGCTCGCCGTCCAGTTCGTGCCCGTGCGCACTGAGGCGCTGGAAGAGGCCCAGGGACTCCTTGAGGGACTCGTCCTCGCTCACGCCCGCGTGCAGTGCGTCCTGCGTGGCGCGCATCGACGTCCGCAGCTTCAGCCGCAGTTGGGCCAGCTCGCCCGCCGCTCCGGGCTGGGCGAAGGACTTGGCCCGCAGGGTGTGGTCCTCGACCGTGCGGCGGGCCTGGGTGATCGTGCGGTCCACGCTGCGCCTGGCGGCGCCGACCACCTTCACCGTGGCGTAGACGCCGAGCGCCAGGAAGAGCACGAAGAGCAGGGCGAACACTGCGATCACTGCTTCCACTGCGCTCCTCCTCCGCCGGGCACGACACGCATCGCATCGCCTTTCCACGGTAAACGAGGCGGGCAGGCCCGGAGTTCCAGAAAAACCCCGAACCTGCCCGTAGGGGACTACCCCGAGACGTGTGTCCCGGCCCGTGAGCGGCTACGCCGGAACGATGTTCACCAGCTTGGGCGCCCGCACGATCACCTTCCGGATCCCCGCGCCGTCCAGCGCCGCCACGACCTTCTCGTCGGCCAGCGCGACCTTCTCCAGCTCCTCCTCGGAGATGGACGGCGAGACCTCCAGCCGCGCCTTGACCTTGCCCTTGATCTGCACGACGCAGGTCACGGACTCGTCGACGACGTACTGCGGGTCGGCGACCGGGAAGTCCCGGTGGACGACGGAGTCGGTGTGGCCCAGCTTGCGCCACAGCTCCTCGGCGATGTGCGGGGCCAGCGGCGCGACCAGCAGCACCAGCGGCTCGGCGACCGAGCGCGGTACGACGCCGCCCGCCTTGGTCAGGTGGTTGTTCAGCTCGGTGACCTTGGCGATGGCGGTGTTGAACCGCATGCCCTCCAGGTCACCGCGCACACCGTCGATCGCCTTGTGCAGGGCGCGCAGCGTGTCCTCGTCGGGCTCGGCGCCGGAGACGGTGACCGCACCGGTCGCCTCGTCGACGATGTTGCGCCACAGCCGCTGCAGCAGCCGGAACTGACCCACCACCGCGCGCGTGTCCCACGGCCGCGACACGTCCAGCGGACCCATCGCCATCTCGTACAGGCGCAGCGTGTCGGCGCCGTACTCGGCGGCGATCTCGTCCGGAGTGACCGCGTTCTTCAGGGACTTGCCCATCTTGCCCAGCAGCCGGGAGACCTTCTCGCCCTGGTAGTAGTAGGCGCCGTCGCGCTCCTCCACCTCGGCGGCCGGCACCGCGATGCCACGGCTGTCGCGGTAGACGTAGGCCTGGATCATGCCCTGGTTGAACAGCTTGTGGAACGGCTCCGCGGAGGAGACGTGCCCCAGGTCGAACAGGACCTTGGACCAGAAGCGCGCGTACAGCAGGTGCAGCACGGCGTGCTCCGCGCCGCCGACGTACAGGTCGACACCGCCGTGCGGCTGGCCCTCACGCGGGCCCATCCAGTACTGCTCGATCTCGGGGTCGACCAGCTGCTCGCTGTTGTGCGGGTCCAGGTAGCGCAGCTCGTACCAGCAGGAACCGGCCCAGTTGGGCATGGTGTTGGTCTCACGGCGGTACGGCTTCGGCCCGTCGCCCAGGTCCAGGGTGACGTTGACCCAGTCCTCGTTGCGCGACAGCGGCGTCTCCGGGGACGTGTTCGCGTCGTCCGGGTCGAAGGTGCGCGGCGAGTAGTCCTCGACCTCGGGCAGCTCCAGCGGCAGCATCGACTCGGGCAGCGAGTGGGCGATGCCGTCCTCGTCGTAGACGATCGGGAAGGGCTCGCCCCAGTAGCGCTGGCGGCTGAACAGCCAGTCGCGCAGGCGGAAGTTGACCGTGCCCTCGCCGATGCCCTTGCTCTGCAGCCACGCGGTGATGCGCGCCTTGGCCTCGGCGACGCCCAGGCCGTCCAGGGAGACGTCGTCGTTGGAGGAGTTGATGATCTTCGCGTCGTACGACGAGAAGGCGTCCTCCCACGTGGAGGTGTCGGTACCGCGTCCGTCGGTCGGCTCGACGATGCAGTTGATCGGCAGCTCGAAGGCGCGCGCGAACTCGAAGTCGCGCTGGTCCCCGCACGGCACGGCCATGATCGCGCCGGTGCCGTAGCCCATCAGGACGTAGTCGGCGATGAAGACGGGAACCTGGTCGCCGTTGACCGGGTTGGTCGCGTACGAGCCGATGAAGACGCCGGTCTTGTCCTTGGCCTCGGCCTGCCGCTCGACGTCGGACTTCGAGGCGGCCTGCGCGCGGTAGGCGGCGACGGCCTCGGCCGGGGTCGCGTGACCGCCGGTCCACACCTCGTGCGTGCCCTCCGGCCAGGCGTCCGGGGTGAACTTCTCGACCAGGGGGTGCTCGGGCGCCAGCACCATGTAGGACGCGCCGAACAGGGTGTCGGGGCGCGTGGTGAAGACGGTGATGCGCTCGCCGTCGATCGGGAAGTCGACGCGGGCACCCTCGCTGCGGCCGATCCAGTTGCGCTGCTGCAGCTTGATCGCCTCGGGCCAGTCCAGCGCCTCCAGGTCGTCCAGCAGCCGGTCGGCGTAGGCGGTGATCCGCATGTTCCACTGGCGCAGCTTGGCCTTGAAGACCGGGAAGTTGCCGCGCTCGGAGCGCCCGTCGGCGGTGACCTCCTCGTTGGCCAGCACGGTGCCCAGCCCGGGACACCAGTTGACCGGCGCGTCGGAGGCGTACGCCAGACGGAACTCGCCCAGGACGTCGGCGCGCTCGGCGGCGTTCAGCTCGCTCCACGCGCGCGTGTGCCCCGGTACGGAGCGCTCACCGGACTCGAACTGCGCGATCAGCTCGGAGATCGGACGGGCCTTGTTCGCCTCGTCGTCGTACCAGGAGTTGAAGATCTGCAGGAAGATCCACTGGGTCCACTTGTAGTAGTCCGGGTCGATCGTCGCGAACGACCGGCGCTTGTCGTGGCCCAGGCCCAGCCGGCGCAGCTGGACCTTCATGTTCTCGATGTTGGCCTCGGTGGAGACACGCGGGTGCGTGCCGGTCTGCACGGCGTACTGCTCGGCGGGCAGGCCGAAGGCGTCGAAGCCCAGGGTGTGCAGGACGTTGTGGCCCGTCATGCGCTGGAAGCGCGCGAAGACGTCGGTGGCGATGTAACCCAGGGGGTGGCCGACGTGCAGACCCGCACCGGAGGGGTACGGGAACATGTCCATGATGAACTTCTTGGGCCTGGCGACGATCTCCGGGTCACCGGCCAGGTCGCCCTTGGGGTTCGGCGCCGCGTACGTGCCGTCGGCGTCCCAGAAGTCCTGCCAGCGTGCCTCGATCTCGGCCGCCATGGCGGCCGTGTAGCGGTGCGGCGCAGCCACCTCGGCGGTGGCAGCGGGGTTCGTCTCGCTCATGATCCTTAAGCTCCATCGATCGTCTCTGCCAGCGGCTGCGTCGTTCCGGAAACGAAAAATCCCCTCGCACAGGAGGGGACGCCGCGCCGATTCCGATCCATCCGGTCACCGGTGGTCGGGACTGATCAGCGCGGCTCGCTAAGCAGAAGGCGTACGGCACGCATGCGGTTAGGGTACCGCAGGCCTTGAGCACGCCGCGACGCGCTTCCGTATGGGTCCTTGGTGCCTGACACCGCCTGACAAAAACTGAACCAAGGTCAAAAGTTACTTCGCGTAACACCCACTACCGGGACATCGCAACAAGCGCGTTGTCCTTTGATAACAACGCAATAACTCAAACGTCGTACCCACCGGTATGGCGCCGCTTAGAGTGCGGCACCGGGACCGCTTTCCCGAACCGCTCGGAGTTGCCCCCATGAACCCTCGTCGTAGTAACAGCTCGCTTCCCAAGGCAGGCCGGTCGGCCTACGGGATCGCGACCGCTGTTGTTCTGCTGCTCATACCCGTGGTCGTGCTGCTCGGAGGTGGCTGGCTCCAGGACTTCCTCAACTTCGGTGCCGGCGTTCTGTCCCTCGTCTCACTCAGCTGCTCCGTGATCTGGGGCCTGGTCGCCCAGGACCGGCTGATCCTCAACACGCGCCAGCGGATCGTGGCGCAGGGCATCCACCGGGTGACCGCCGTCGCCTCGATCGCCTTCCTCCTGGTCCACATCACCATCAAGCTGGCGCTGGACCACACCGTGCTCATCGCCGCGCTGATCCCCTTCAGCCTCGGCATCGAGGGCAGCGCGGGCCTCATCGGCCTCGGCTCCCTGGCCGGCCTGCTCATGATCTTCGTCGGCGTCACCGGAGCCCTGCGCAACCAGTTCGCCTCTCCGGCACCGGTCGCAGCACGCTGGCGCGCGATGCACATGCTGGCCTACCCGGCCTGGTGCGCCGCCCTGATCCACGGCCTCTTCGCAGGCCGCGCGGCCAAGCCGTTCTTCATGATCTCGTACGAGCTCTGCCTGGTCGCGGTGGCCGGAGCGCTGGCCCTGCGCGCGGCCCCGCGCCCCTTCAAGCGCAAGGTCGCCGACCGGCTCGCCGCACTCCTGGGCAACGAGGAGCGCCTGGGTCGGGACGACCTGGACGCGAGCCGGGCGCGCATGGCGGAGGCCTCGTCCGCGCTGCCGGGCTACGAGAACCAGCGCCCGGCGAAGCCGTCGGTCACCGACACCATGGGCTCCCCCATGTACGACGTCCCCGCCTCGCGCACCATGACCCCGGAGCCGGCCAACGGCTTCGCGGCCGCCTACCGCGCCGTCACGCCCCCGCGCGACCAGCAGCCCTACGCGGCGGCCGACCAGACGGCCCGCATGGACCTGCCCATGGACATGCAGCCGACGGAGGGGATCCCGCGCATGGACGGCGGCACGGGCAGCTGGCCGGTCCCGTCGCCCCCGCCGGTCGGCGAGGCACCCCCGTCGGCGTACGACCCCATGCAGGACACCGGATACAACATCCCGACCTATGGCAATTCGGGCACCGCTGCCTACCGAAACAGTGATGTGTACGACACCGGTGAGACGAACAACCTCTACGGCACGTACAACCCGAACGACACGTACAACAGCGGTCCCGCCAATGAACCATCGCCCGGTGCGTCCTACGACTCGCCGGGATCGGGCGAACCTTGGAACACGCCTTCCGGAGGCTATAGGTGAACGAGGCCCTGCCCGACGTCCCGGAAGTCCGCGTGGTCGGACTTCCTCAACTCACGTCTGGCTTCGACCTTGTCGAAAGACTCGATCTGCCCATGCACCTCAAGGTGCACGGGCCGCTCGAACCCCTGGGCGGCGAGCAGCTCGCCAAGCTCGCCGAGAACATCAACCTGAAGGGCCGCGGCGGCGCGGGCTTCCCCTTCCACAAGAAGCTGCGCTCGGTCGCCGAAGCGGCGATCAAGCGCGGTGTACGGCCGGTCGTCGTCGTCAACGGAAGCGAGGACGAGCCGGCCTGCCGCAAGGACACGGTGCTGATCAACCGTGCCCCGCACCTCATCCTCGACGGCGCGCTGCTGGTCGCGGAGGCCCTGGGTGCCCGCACGCTCGTGGTGGGGGTCACCCGTGAGTCGACGCAGCGCTCGATGGAGGCCGCGCTCGCCGAACGCGGCCTCAGCAACAGCCGCCGATCGGCGATACGCGCGAGCGTGCAGCGCAACCCCGTCCGCATGGTCACCGGAGCGGCGGCCTCGCTGATCCGCTCCATCGACGGCGGCCCGGCGATCCCGCCCGGCCGCAAGGTCAGCGCCTCCCAGAACGGCGTCGGCGGCGCACCCACGCTCCTGTCGAACGCCGAGACCTTCGCCCAACTGGCGATCGCGGCCCGCATCGGCCCGGAGCGCTACGGCAACACCGGTCTCTACGACGAGCCGGGCACCGTCATGCTGACGGTCTCCGGCGCGGTCGCCCGCCCCATGGTCATCGAGGTGCCCACGGGCGTTCCGCTGCGCTACGTCCTCCAGCTCGCCGGCGCCCCGCCGGTCCCGCAGGGCGTGCTGACGGGCGGTTACCACGGCAAGTGGATCGACGCGGCGACGGTCAACGAGGCGATCGTCTCCCGCAACTCCCTGGACGCGGTGGGCGGTGCGCTCGGCGCCGGCGCCATCCTGCCCATCACGCAGGAGACTTGTCCGCTGGGCGAGTCGCTGCGCGTGGCGCAGTGGCTGGCGGAGGAGAGCGCGGGACAGTGCGGTCCCTGCTACCTCGGCCTGCCCGCCGCCGCGCGCGGCATGGCCGACATCCTCAACGGCGGCGGCCCCGCCGCCCTGGAGGCGCTCAAGCAGGTCGCCAAGAACGTGAAACGGCGCGGCGCCTGCTCGCACCCGGACGGCTCCGCGATGTTCCTGGAGTCGACCATCAAGGCGTTCACCGACGACCTGGCCGCGCACGTCCTCGGAAACGGCTGCGGACGGCCCGTGGAGGGCGTTCTGCCGCTCTTCGAGGGCGGCCAGCTGCCCGCGGGCATCCCGGGCGGCGGAGAGCCCGTGGAGAACGGCCCCAGCCGCCAGAAGATCTACGTCGACTGGACACTGTGCCGGGGCCACGGCCTGTGCGCGGACATCCTCCCCGAGGTCTTCGAACTCGGCGCCGACGGCTTCCCGACCGTCGCCCAGGCCCAGGTGCCGCGCTACGCGGAGGCCAAGGCACTGCGCGCGGTCCGCCGCTGCCCGGCGCTCGCCCTGCGCATCGAGGAGGAGACGCCCCGGGACAAGACCCCGTCCCGCAACCTCCCGGTCCTCTCCCAGGGCCGCGGGCGGCGCGCACTGGGCCGCTGACGTACACACCACGAAGGGCCGCCCGGTTCGGGCGGCCCTTCTGTATTTCCCAACTCCCCCCGGACACACGAAAGATCCCGTCGGATCGAGATGATCCGGCGGGATCTGACTGTGGAGCTAAGGAGAATTGAACTCCTGACCTCCTGCATGCCATGCAGGCGCTCTACCAACTGAGCTATAGCCCCTTGTGTGCCACGCGGCGGAGCCGCATATTTGGCGCGTCCTCCGGGTTTCCCCGGCGGCTGCGCCAACATTACACGGTCCCCCGGGTGGAACACCAAATCGTTTCCGGGGCGGCCCGGGTCAAGCCGTCACGAACGAGTAGAACCGCTTGAGAGTGCAGTGCTCCTCAAGGAGACGGCCATAGATCGGCTCGCCCTCCAGTTCACGGTACGTCTCGATCGGGTCGCCCTTTATGATCAGCGCCCGCGCGCACTCCTCGCACCAGTACTGGTAGTCGGGATTGACCGGTTCCATGTCCCGGACGATCGGCGTCCCGCTGCCGCACCAGTCGCACTTTCGCCTGTGTGCACCCATCGATCAGCTCCAGCTGTGGCCGCAGGCCGTGCACACGTAGGAAATTCCGCCATTGTCCCCGAGGACCTGGGCCACATGGACGGAACCGCAGGAAGGGCAGCTCAGACGGGTGACCGTGTCCCGTTTCGACGCCGCTTCGAGGAGGTGGCCGACCTCCTCGAGGATGCTCGCAGGCATCACTGCTCCCTCCCGTCGGGCCGCGCCCCCTTCCGGCCGTTTGATTCTGCCACGGCCGGACCGATACGGTCAGCGACGCCTCAGTACCAGTCCGGACACGGCACCCACCGCGGCCGTCCCGGCCAGCGCGAACATGCACGCCAAAAGCGCCTCCGCAGAGGTATACGCCTCCGGGCCCCCGAGTGACTCAAGCCGGTTCAAGAACAGTGTGCCGAACGCGGCGACTCCGGTCAGCTGTCCGAGCTGCGCGACTGTGGCGAGCAGTCCACTGGCGTCCGCCGCGTCCTCCGGCCGGACCGTGGCCAGGGCCCGCGTCAGGGTCGGGCTGAAACCGAGCGCGAGTCCCACGCCTACGCCGGCATACGCCACGTACAGCGGCGCTCCGCCCTGCTCACCGCCCTTCAGGGCCAGGCCCACGCCCGCCACGGACAGCGCGGTGAGCACGAACCCGGCGGGCGTCAGCAGCCGCTGCCAGGAGGCAGGCCACCGACGCCAGGTCAGACCCACCGTCCCGAAGACCACCGCGGTCGGCGCGAAGGTGAGGCCGGCCCGCAGGGCGCTGTAGCCGAGGCCGCCCTGAACGTGCAGGGTCAGCGCGAACAGGAAGCCGCCGTTGACGGCCATGACCGCCAGGATGCGGAAGACCGCCAGGGCCATGCCGGGGTGACGAAGCACACGCGGCGCGATGAGCGGGGCGCCGCCGCGCCGCGCGAGCCGGGCCTCGTAGAAGCAGAACAGCGTGAACAGCACCGCGGCGGCGGCCAGCGACAGCCAGGACCACAGCGGCCAGTCCTCCTCCTGCCCGAGCACCAGCGGCACCGTGAACAGCGACACGGCCGCGCCGAGCAGCACCAGCCCCGGCAGGTCGAGACCGCGCGCCCGCTCCCGCGCCGCCGCGTCCCGGGCGGGCAGTACGCGACTCCCCACGGCCAGCAGTACGAGGCCCACCGGCACGTTCACGAGGAACACGGGCCGCCAGCTCGTGCCGAACAGGTCGGCGCTGACCAGGACTCCGCCGACCACCTGCCCGGCCGCTGCACCGACCGCGATGACCGCCGCGTACACGCCGAGTGCCCTGGCCCTGGCCTCGCCGGTGAAGTTGCGCTGGATCAGGCTGAGCACCTGCGGGATCATCACGGCCGAGCCGGCGCCCTGCACCAGCCGGAACACGATGAGTTCGGTCGAACCGTGGGCCAGCCCGCAGGCGAGCGAAGCGGCCGTGAACAGGGCGAGCCCGGCCAGATGGACCCGACCGTGCCCGAGCCGGTCGCCGAGACGGGCGCCGGTGATCAGCAACACCGAGTAGGTGATGGCGTATCCGGCGATGACCAGCTGCAAGTCGGCGCCCGAGGCGTGGAGTTCGGTGCCGATGGTGGGGGCCGCGACGTTCACGATGAACACGTCGAGCAGCGCCATGAACTGGGCGGCGAGCACGAGGGCGAGCAGCGCCCGGGGCCGATTGTCAGTGGCGGGTGCTTCACTTTTCGCAGGACATGGAACGGGGGCAGAACCCGGGTCCGTACGGGGAGTTGTCGTCATGCCGTCGAGCCTGACGACGCCCCGGTACGGGTGCCGAGAGCCCGCCGATGCTGGTACTGACAGCACCTGGCAGGGGACAGGTCCGGCATTGAGGATGGTTGTACGACGGAGACGTGACGTGGGGGACGTGACGATGACGACGACACACCGACGACGGCCCGAGCTGGCCGCGTTTCTGCGCACCAGGCGGGCGAGGGTGACTCCGGCGGACGTGGGCATGCCGCCGGGCTTCAGGCGCCGCACACCGGGGCTGCGGCGCGAGGAGGTCGCCCAGCTCTCGGGCGTGGGCGTGACCTGGTACACCTGGCTCGAGCAGGGCCGCCCGATCAACGCCTCCGCGCAGGTCCTGGACGCCGTGGCGCGCACTCTGCGGCTCGATCCGCCGGAGCGGGAGCATCTGTACCGCCTGGCGGACGTGCCCTTCGAACCGGATCGGGAGCGGCTGACGCAGACCGTGGGCGCGGAGGTGCAGGGCATCATCGACGCCGTCGACCCGCTGCCGGGTGTGGTCTACAACTCGCGCTACGACGTCCTCGCCACCAACCCGGCCTACCGCGACCTGTTCGTGGTGCCGGAAACCGTGCAGCTCGCGGCTCCGAACGTGCTGTGGACGCTGTTCACGGTGTCCGAGGAGGCCTGTCCGGTGGTGCACCGCGAGCGTGAACTGCCGGTGATGGTGGCGACGCTGCGGTCCTGGTACGGCCGGCATGTGGGAGAGCCGGCCTGGGAGGGCTTCATACGGGGGCTGTCCGCGGCGAGTGGCTACTTCGCCGAGCTGTGGGCGAGCGGCGAGGTCATACAGCCGGGGCCGCGGGTGAAGACGTTCCGTCACGAGGCGGTGGGCGAGCTGCGGATGACCTCGCAGTCGCTGTCCATCGACGGGATGCCGGAGTGCCGCATCGTGGTCTACACGCCGGAGAACGAAGCCGCCCGGGCGAAGGTGGCGCTGCTCAGGGAGCACAGACAGCCGCTGTGGCCGGCAACCGAGGAGGGGGCCGCCGAGATCATCCGTATGTGGCAGACAGAAAATCCCGCCTCCTGACGGAGACGGGATCCTGATCAAGTGGAGCTAAGGAGAATTGAACTCCTGACCTCCTGCATGCCATGCAGGCGCTCTACCAACTGAGCTATAGCCCCTTGTTCTTCGTTCCCCCCGCGCGGCGGGGCGAACAAGAAGAACTTTAGCCTGCGACCTGCCGGAAAGTGAAATCCGCTAGTCGTCGTCGCCGAGCACCGGCTCCGGCAGCGTGCCGGCGTTGTGCTCCAGCAGCCGCCAGCCGCGGGCGCCCTCACCGAGGACGGACCAGCAGCAGTTGGAGAGACCGCCGAGGCTCTCCCAGTGGCGGGCCTCCAGGCCGAGGAGGCGTCCGATGGTGGTGCGGATCGTCCCGCCGTGGCTGACCACGACGAGCGTGCCGTCGTCGGGGAGCTTCTCGGCGTGCCGCAGCACGACGGGGGCGGCGCGCTCGGCCACCTCGGTCTCCAGCTCACCGCCGCCGCGGCGCACCGGCTCACCGCGCTTCCACGCGGCGTACTCCTCGCCGTGCCGCTCGATGATCTCCTCGTGCGTCAGCCCCTGCCAGACGCCCGCGTAGGTCTCGCGCAGCGCCTCGTCGTGGGTGACCTCCAGGCCGGTGAGCCCGGCGAGCTCGGCCGCCGTGTTCGCGGCGCGCTGGAGGTCGGAGGCGACGATCGCGTCGGGCTTGAGGGAGACCAGCAGCCGGGCGGCGCGGCGGGCCTGGGCCAGGCCCGCCTCGGTGAGCGGGACGTCCGTGGTGCCCTGGAAGCGGCGCTCCACGTTCCAGGAGGTCTGGCCGTGCCGCCACAGGATGACGCGGCGGCCCCGGCCCGGCCTGCCCGCGGACACCTCACCGGTGGCGCTCACCACTCACCGCCCAGGTCGGCCGCCTCCTCGGCGGCCTGCAGCTTGGCGTGCTCCTCGGCCTTGCCGCGGGTGGCCTTGGCGTCGGCGGGCAGGTCCAGCTCGGGGCAGTCCTTCCACAGCCGCTCCAGGGCGTAGAAGACCCGCTCCTCGCTGTGCTGGACGTGGACGACGATGTCGACGTAGTCGAGCAGGACCCAGCGGGCCTCGCGGTCGCCCTCGCGGCGCACCGGCTTGGCGCCGAGCTCCTTCTGGAGCCGCTCCTCGATCTCGTCGACGATCGACTTGACCTGGCGGTCGTTGGGCGCGGAGGCCAGCAGGAAGGCGTCCGTGATCGACAGGACGTCGCTGACGTCGTAGGCGATGATGTCGTGCGCGAGCTTGTCGGCGGCCGCCTGGGCGGCGGTGTGGAGGAGCTCGAGGGAACGGTCAGTGGCGGTCACTACGTGGCTTTCGGTCGGCGGTCACTTGACATCAAGGGTCTCACGGACCGCCGGGAGCACCCCACGTGATTGGGGGATCACGTGGGGCGTCCGGGACCGTCAGGACGACGGCTTGTAGTTCTGGCCGAGGACCACCGAGACGTCCGCGTTCGAGGTGACCTTGCCCTTGGTGACGGAGCTGCCGGGCAGTCCCAGCGTCTTGGCGACCTCGGTCGCGTTCTCCTTGTCGGCGGCGTCGGAGTAGACGACCTTGGAGGTGGCCGAGGTGGCGGTCGCCGTGCCGCCCTCCAGGAAGGTGAAGCCGCCGTTGAGGAGGACCACGCGGGCCTTCTCGGTGTTGTCCTTCACACCGCTGGCGTTCTGGACGGAGACGCTGACGGCGTCGCCCTTGTCGGGGCTCTTCGCGGTGCCGCCGAGGACGTCCTTGACCACACTGGCGCCGGCCTGCGCGCTCATCGTGCCGTCGTTCTGGACGGGCAGCAGGGCGGTCTTGTAGTCGCCGCCCTTGGCGAGGTCGGCGAGCTTGGCGAGGAAGGTGCCGAGGTCCTTGTCGGTCAGCGAGGGGTCCAGGATCTGCGCCAGCGTCTGCACGGTGGTGGTCGCCGCCGTCGGGTCGGAGGACAGCTTGCGCAGCACGCCCTGCATGACCTGGCCGAACCGCTCCAGCTGGGCGTTCTGGGCCTCTCCGGAGGCACGGTAGGTGGCGTAGGCGACGGCCATCTTGCCGCTGAGGGTCTGGTCCTTGCCCTTGTGGACGAGGGGCGCGGCACCCTTCTTGGTGGCGTCCGGGTCGGGTACGTCGGCGTTGGTGTCGACGTCGATGTTGCCGACGAGGTCGACGAGGTTCTGCAGGTAGGGGGTGTCCAGCCGCCAGGTGCCCTCGATGTTGGTGCCGAGGACCGTGTCGAGGGCGTCGCGGGTGCCGGAGGAGCCGTCGTCGTCGACCGACTTCGCGAGGGTGCTGGTGTTGCCGTCGTCGTCCGTCAGGGCAAGGGAGTTGGGCAGCAGGACGGTGGTGCCCTGCTTGGTGGTGGTGTTGTCGACGAGCAGCGCCGTGGAGGTGCCGCCCTTCTTGGTGTTGTGCAGGTGGACGACGATCACGTCACGGTTCTGGGCGCCCGCGGCCGTCGCCGTGCCGGTCTTGGAGCCGGACGACGACGACAGCCCGGGCAGCTTCCCTGCGTACCAGAGGTAGCCGACGCCGCCGACCGCGACCAGGGCGAGGACCACGACGAGGGCGACCATGCGGCTGCGGGCGCGGCGCTTGGCCTCCTCGCGACGCTCGGTGCGGTTCTCGGTGAAGTTCAGCCAGTCGATGACGTCTTCGGAGTCGCCGTCGGGTTCCTCGACGAAGGCGAACTGCTCGGTGCGGTAGTCCCGTTCACCCGAGGCCGGGGCCGCTGCCTCCCGGGTCGGCTCCACGGGGCCGGCCTGCTGCGGGATGTAGGCGGTCTGCTCGGCGACCCGGGGCTGCTGCCCACTGGCCGCGGCCCGCCCGTAGGGGTCGTACGGGGTCGAGGGCGCGCCGCCCTGGGGCGCCCCGGTGCCGTAGGGGTCGTAGGAGGGCACGGGTGGCTGCTGACCGGTGCCGTAGGGGTCGTACGGCGGGACGGGCTGCTGTGTGCCGGTCGCGTACGGGTCGTATCCGTAGCCCTGTTGCTGGGCGTACGGGTCGTGCGGCTGCTGGGGAGCCTGCTGCTGCCGCGCCTGCCGGTACACGGGCCTGCCGTACTCGTCGTAGCCGACGAGCTCGTACTGGTCGTCGTGGTCGCCGCCGTAGCCCGCGTCGTATCGGTCGTTCACCGGTGCCCCTCTCGGCTCACTCGCCGCGGTACAGCTCGCGCTTGTCGATGTAGCGCACGACTCCGTCCGGCACCATGTACCAGATGGGGTCTCCCTTGGCGACTCTCGCACGGCACTCTGTGGAGGAGATGGCCAGCGCGGGAACCTCGACCAGCGAGACGCCGCCCTCCGGAAGTCCGTGGTCGGTCAGGTGGTGACCGGGCCGGGTGCACCCGATGAAGTGCGCGAGGGAGAACAGCTCCTCCGAGTCGCGCCAGGTGAGGATCTGACCGAGGGCGTCGGCGCCGGTGATGAAGAAGAGATCCGTGTCCGGGTTGAGCGCGCGCAGGTCGCGCAGGGTGTCCACGGTGTAGGTGGGGCCGCCGCGGTCGATGTCGATACGGCTCACCGAGAACTGCGGGTTCTCGGCGGTTGCGATGACCGTCATCAGGTAGCGGTCCTCGGCCGGGGAGACATGGCGGTGGGTCTTCTGCCACGGCTGGCCGGTCGGGACGAACACCACCTCGTCCAGGTGGAACTGCGCGGCGACCTCGCTGGCCGCCACGAGGTGCCCGTGGTGGATCGGGTCGAACGTTCCGCCCATGACGCCGAGACGGCGCTTGCCGGGGTTCGACGGGCCGTTGCCGTGACCGGTAGGCATGTCCTGCTCTCCCATGCGTGCAGACCCTACCGGCCCGGCCTGAGACACCGGTCGACGGATGCCCGGGATGCCCCGGTACGGGGCTTCAGCGGACTCAGCGGTCGCGGTTGAAGCGAGTGGTGATCCACAGCAGGAGCAGCAGGATGAACAGCGCGCCGCCGCCGGTGACGTAGGGGCTGAGGCTCTCGTGGTTGCCGCCGTGCTCCTCGCCCTCGGCAGCGAGGGTGACCAACTGGGCAGCGGTGCTGTGGAAGCTCATCTCGGCAGAACCTATCCGGTGGGCGGGACAAAGATGTCGGCCCATCGTAAGGGGGCCTCTGGGCGGCGATCACGCCGACTCCGCCGTTGGGGAACCCGGGGCGGTCCTCAGTCGTCCTTCTGCTTGTAGCCCCGCAACAGGAACCACCCGGTCAGCGCGCAACCCACCATCATCACGATCAGTACGACCCGGAGCAGATTCCCCGGCCCTTGGTGCTGGGCGGCGCTCGTGGCCTCGGCGAGCCAGGCGGCTGCGGGGGTGTGCTCCATGGCGATGGGACTCCTTCGGTGTAGTGCCCGTCCACGGTAACTCCGCCTAGGCTGGGCCTTGCTTCGGGGGCGCAAAGGGCCGCACAAGGGTCCGCAAAGGGCCACTCACACGCACATGGGGGAAAGACATGTCGGACGACGGCCACGAGCACAACGGACACGAGAACGTACCGAGCAGGCAGCGCCGGCGCTTCCCGGGGATCTCCTCGCGTGCGTACGAGCACCCGGCCGACCGCAGCGCGCTGGTGGCGCTGCGCAAACTGAGCGGCTTCGACACCGTGTTCAAGGCGCTCAGCGGTCTGCTGCCCGAGCGCAGCCTGCGGCTGCTGTTCCTGTCCGACTCGGTGCGCGTCTCGGACCAGCAGTTCGCACACCTCAACGACATGCTGCGGGACGCCTGTTACATCCTGGACCTGGAGAAGGTCCCGCCGATGTACGTGAATCAGGACCCGCAGCCGAACGCGATGTGCATCGGCCTGGACGAGCCGATCATCGTCGTCACCACCGGGCTCGTCGAGCTGCTCGACGAGGAGGAGATGCGGGCGGTCATCGGCCACGAGGTGGGCCACGCCCTGTCCGGGCACGCGGTGTACCGCACGATCCTGCTGTTCCTGACCAACCTGGCGATCCGGGTCGCCTGGATCCCGCTGGGCACGCTCGCGATCATGGCGATCGTGACGGCGCTGCGCGAGTGGTTCCGCAAGTCGGAGCTGTCCGCGGACCGGGCGGGGCTCCTGGTCGGGCAGGATCTGAAGGCCTCGATGCGCGGCCTGATGAAGATCGCGGGCGGCAACCATCTGCACGAGATGAACGTGGACGCCTTCCTCAAGCAGGCCGAGGAGTACGAGGCGGGCGGTGACCTGCGCGACTCCGTGCTGAAGATCCTGAACCTGCTGCCGAGGTCCCACCCGTTCACCACCATCCGGGCGGCCGAGCTGAAGAAGTGGTCGGAGACCCGCGACTACCAGCGGATCATGGACGGCCACTACCCGCGGCGCAGCGAGGACAAGGACACCTCGGTCTCGGACTCGTTCCGGGAGTCGGCGGCGAGCTACGCCAGCAATGTGAAGAGCTCCAAGGACCCGCTGATGAAGCTCGTCAGCGACATCGCCGGCGGGGCCGGGGGCATCGGCGGGCGGGTGCGGCGCGGGTTCGACGGGTTCACGAGCTCGACGCCCGGGGAGGACCGGCCGCCGGCGGACGAGCCGCCCACGGACACGCCGCCGCGGGACGAGGACTGACCGGGACGGCCGAGGGAGCAGCCGACGGGACACGAAGGCCCCGTCGGCCTCTCGCACCCGGGGCAGCGCGCTCGGCTCACACCTTGGGCTGGGCGCTCGTCGCCAGCGATCCGCACAGCGCCGTCGCGCCGCCCGTCGCGTACGGGTCGGTGCCGGCGGGGCCGCCCGCCTTGGCCGTCTGGCCGGCCAGGAGCGGGTGGAGGTGGTTCGTGGAGTCCTCGGCGCAGGACAGCGGGCCGGCCTGGACGTAGGAGACGATCAGCTGGGCCTGGTGCAGTCGCAGGTCGTCGCGGTCGAAGCGGAAGTGCAGCTCGCGCCGGACGGTGAACAGGGAGGCCTGGGCCTTGGCCCCGGAGCCGGTCGGCTTCAGCGCGTACACGAAGGTGTGGTCGGCGGTGACCTCGAGGGTGGCGGAGTCGGTCTCGGCGGCCTGCAGTGTGCCCTGGACGCGGATGCTGCGGTCGGCGAGCTCGGCGCGGGTCTGGTCGAAGCGAACCAGCCATCCGGTGGGCTGGTGCCTGCCGTCTGCCACCGGGTGCTCGAAACTCTGGTCGAACTGGTCGAGTTGGTCGCCGTCGAGCATGACGCGCACGGGGCGGACCTCCTGGCCGCTGATGACCTCGGGGTAGAGCGAGGAGCGGACGATGTAGTCCTTCGCCGTGGTCAGGGCGGCCACCACCTGGCTGTCCGAGAAGTGCGCGGTGCGTCGCGAGGCGGGCAGGGGTATCCCCTCGGCGCCGACGCGGAACTGCGCGGCGGGGCTGTGCGCGTACAGGTACTCCGGATCGACCGCGCCGGGCACCTTGCCCTGCGGGGAGAGCGGGATGACGGTCATCCGCAGGGGCTCGACGGGCTGCCGGGCGGAGGGGGTCTGGTAGGGGTGCCGTACGCCCATGTAGATCGCGGTGCCGAAGGCCACGGCGATCAGCAGGACCAGGATCAGCGCCTGCCGGGACAGGCCCCGGCGAAGGGGTGGGCGGCGGCGTACGGCGGGCGCGTGGTCGGCCATGCGCTCCTGCGCGGAGAACTCCTGGAGGCGGGCAGCACGGACGAACGACTCGTCGAAGACGACGGATCGGTACTCGTCCTCTCCACCTCCGGGGCCGCCCTCGGGTGTCCCCTCAGGTGGGTCTCCAGGCCCTCCCATACATTCAGGGTAGGTCGCCGAGCGCCCCGGTAAACGCCCTGGTACACGACAAGTTCTGACAGGTTCTCACCAGGATCGAAAGTGAGCGCGAAGGGGCCCGCTCAGGGGGTGCGCGGGATCACCGAGATCGCCGGCTGGGACGTGTCGGCGGAGGCGGAGGGTGTCGCCGCGCTGCCCTGTTCGAGACCGGTCGAGGCGGGCGGTGGGACCTGGTCCCGACTGCCCGAGGAGGCGCCCCGGTAGACCGCGGTGAAGGCCAGCGCGACCATGCCTATCCCCATCACCAGGGCGAGCATCCAGGCGACCGGGCGATGCCAGCGGACCTGCTTTCCGTACGTCCCCGGGGCGCCGTAGCGGCCTTCGAGGACATCGGTGTCGTCCAGGTCGTCGAGGTCGGGATCATGGCCGAAACCGGAGGGGTCGTAGCCCTCCTCGTACCGCTCGCCCCTGCCGTGGGCCCGGCGGGCTTCCGCCTCGGAGGCCTCGGCTCTGGCCTGGGCGGCGGCAAGGAGGCGCTCGACGGCGGTCGGCTCGTGCACCACGGCCGCCCGCACGAAGGCCTCGTCGAAGACCACGGAGGCGAACTCTTCGTCCGACACCCCGCGGTCGTGGTCGTCGTCGGGCTCCCAGCCGTCAGGGAACGGCGTGCCCCCCACGTCCTCCGGCACGGATCCAGAGTAGACCTGGGGGGTCAATTTGGGCAGACGGTATGGAAATTCATCCGCCTTGTGAGACACCTCTCGTGCGGCACGGGCGTGTACCAGGAGCGCGTGCCCGGCGCATATGCGCCCCCGCCCCGGTACCGCCGGCTCAGCGTCGGATGTGGCCGTCCCCGGTGACGATGTACTTCGTGCTCGTCAGCTCCGGCAGCCCCATCGGGCCGCGCGCGTGCAGCTTCTGCGTGGAGATGCCGATCTCCGCGCCGAAGCCGAACTGGCCGCCGTCGGTGAAGCGGGTGGACGCGTTCACCGCGACGGTCGTGGAGTCGACCAATTGCGTGAAGCGACGGGCGGCCTGCTGGGAGGTGGTGACGATCGCCTCGGTGTGACCGGAGGTCCACAGCCGGATGTGCTCGACGGCCTTGTCCAGCGAGTCGACGACGCCGGCCGCGATGTCGTAGGAGAGGTACTCGGTGTCCCAGTCCTCCGGCGTGGCCTCGACGACGGTCGCCTTGGAGTCCTTCGCGTAGGCCAGCACACGCGCGTCGGCGTGGACGGTCACGCCCGCCTCCGCGAGGGCGTCGAGGGCGCGCGGCAGGAATTCGGGGGCGATGTCCTGGTGGACGAGGAGGGTCTCGGCGGCGTTGCAGACGCTGACCCGCTGGGCCTTGGAGTTGATCAGGATGTCGATCGCCATGTCGAGGTCGGCGTTGGCGTCGACGTAGACGTGGCAGTTGCCGGTGCCGGTCTCGATCACCGGGACGACGGACTCCGAGACCACCGTCTGGATGAGGGAGGCGCCGCCGCGCGGGATCAGGACGTCGACCAGGCCGCGGGCGCGCATCAGCTCGCGCACGCTCTCGCGGCTCTCGCCGGGCACGAGCTGGATGGCGTCGGCGGGCAGCCCCGCGCCGCCCACCGCGTCGCGCAGCACCCGCACCAGCGCGGTGTTCGACTCGTACGCGGAGGCCGAGCCGCGCAGCAGCACCGCGTTGCCGGACTTCAGGCACAGGGCGGCGGCGTCCACGGTGACGTTCGGGCGGGCCTCGTAGATGATGCCGACGACGCCGAGCGGGACACGGACCTGGCGCAGGTCGATGCCGTTCGGCAGGGTCGAGCCGCGGACGACCTCGCCGACCGGGTCGGGCAGGGAGACGACGTCCCGGACGTCGGAGGCGATGGCGCGCACCCGCTCCGGGGTGAGCGTCAGGCGGTCGATGATGGCCTCGCTGGTGCCGTTCTCGCGGGCCTTGGCGATGTCCTTGGCGTTGGCCTCGACGATCTCGCTCGTACGGACTTCCAGGGCGTCCGCGATGGCGAGCAGCGCGTCGTCCTTCTCGGCCCGCGGCAGCGGGGCGAGGTCGGCGGCGGCGGCCTTGGCGCGGTAGGCGGCCTGCGTGACCGGGGACATGGAGTCGTACGGCGAGAGCGTGGTCATGAGGGAAGGGTAGTGCGCCGGACGGGCCCGTCCACCGGTCATCCCAAACCCCGAGACAAGCCCCGCAGATCCCGCAGAACGGTCGACAGGGGGCCGTAACGGCTCAAAAGGGGTGGACTCCGACGGGGGTGGCGGGCAGCGGGCCGTATCCCTCCGCGATCCGCTGGTGGTAGGTCTCGCGGTCGATGACCTCCAGGCCGACGATCTCCCAGGGCGGCAGCTTGGCGGTCTGGCGGTGCTCGCCCCACAGACGCAGGGCGACGGCGGCCGCGTCGTGCAGGTCGCGGGCCTCCTCCCAGTACCGGATCTCCGCGTGGTCGTTCGCATATCTGCTGGTCAGCAGAAAGGGGTGGTCGTGGGCCAGCTGCTCGAGGCCGCGCCGTACCTCCTTCAGCGGGGCCTCCTCGCCGGAGACGCTGAGCGTGACGTGCCACAGGCGCGGCAGGTCCTCCGGCTTCTCGTACCGGTCGCCGGCCGAGACGCTGGTCAGGGCGCGTTCCTCGCCGGCCGCGCGGGAGGGGGCGCCCCCTGCGGCACCGGCGCCGCCGCGGGACGCCGTCCCAGGGCGCACTCGTCTCACGACGGCCTCCTTTACGCAAGGTCGAGCAGTGCTCGTGCGGAATGTGTCCCCGAGACAAAGTTGAGCAGGCCGCAGGCCGTCACGTGACGCTTTTGCGGAACGTCCACCGCCGGGGGCGGACGTTTCGGCCCATTTACGGGTGCAGGATCACCAGATCGTCCCTGTGTACGACCTCGCGCTCGTACGCCGGGCCCAGTTCGCGCGCCAGCTCCCGGGTCGAGCGGCCGAGCAGCTGGGGGATCTCCTTGGCGTCGAAGTTGACCAGCCCCCGGGCCACCGCGTGCCCCTCGGTGTCCCGCAGCTCGACCGGGTCCCCGGCGACGAACTCGCCCTCGACGGCTGCGATCCCGGCCGGCAGCAGCGACTTGCGCCGCTCGACGACCGCCCGCACCGCCCCGTCGTCCAGGGTCAGCGAGCCCTGCGGGGCGGACGCGTGCTGCAGCCACAGCAGCCGGTTGGTGGAGCGCTTGCCGGTGGGGTGGAAGTAGGTGCCGGTGTCGCCGCCGGACAAGGCCTCGGCGGCGTGGACCGCGCTGGTCAGGACGACGGGGATGCCGGCGGCGGCAGCGATCCCGGCCGCCTCGATCTTGGTGACCATGCCGCCGGTGCCGACGCCGGCCTTGCCGGCGCTGCCGATCTCCACCTCGGCGAGATCGGACGGCTCCCGGACCTCCGCTATCCGCGAGGTGCCGGGCTTGCTCGGGTCGCCGTCGTACACGCCGTCGACGTCGGAGAGCAGCACCAGCAGGTCGGCGTGGACGAGGTGGGCGACGAGGGCGGCGAGCCGGTCGTTGTCACCGAAGCGGATCTCGTCGGTGGCGACCGTGTCGTTCTCGTTCACGACCGGGAACGCGCCCATCGCGAGCAGTTTGTCGAGGGTGCGGGAGGCGTTGCGGTGGTGGGCGCGGCGGCTCATGTCGTCGCTGGTGAGCAGGACTTGGCCGACGCGGACGCCGTAGCGGGCGAAGGAGGCGGTGTAGCGGGCGACGAGCAGACCCTGGCCGACACTGGCGGCGGCCTGCTGGCGGGCCAGGTCCTTGGGGCGCCGGCGCAGGCCCAACGGGGCGAGACCTGCGGCGATGGCACCGGAGGAGACCAGGACGATCTCCTTCTCTCCCCCGCTGCGACTCTTGGCGAGGACGTCGACGAGCGCGTCGACCCGGTCGGCGTCGAGGCCGCCGGCGGCCGTGGTCAGCGACGAGGAGCCCACCTTGACGACGATCCTGCGGGCTTCCGCCACACCCTGCCTAGCCGCTGCCACCTGCTGTTCCGTCCCCTCGCGCGCTCGGACCACCCCACCAGGCAATCTACGCGAAGCGGCACGGGCACCGCGCATCGGTCCAGTCCCCGGACAGGCGCCGGGTAACCAGTTGCTCACGGGTTGCATACGGCAAAAAGGTTGCACTGGTTCCTTATAGAAATCAAAGTGCAAGCAAACTTAATTTGAAGCTTGTGCCACCTAAAGTTCGCCGCGTGAAGCGCATCCTCCTCCGCTCGGGCAAGAGCCCCTACGACGTCTTCCCGATCGAGGAGGCTCTGCACCAGGACGTCATCGCCACCAACTCCGGCAACCTGATCTTCAGCGATGCCGCCCACAAGATCCTCGAGACGCCCTCCACCGAGGTGGTCTCCAACGGCATCCGGACCGATGTGTCCACCGCGGGCCGGATCAACGAGGAGTACGACGTCTTCGTCGTCCCGCTCGCGAACGCCTTCCGGCCGTCGTTCGAGCCGCAGTTGAAGCGACTGACCCGGCTGATCAGCAGGCTGCGGATCCCCGTCGTCGTGCCGGGCATCGGTGCGCAGGCCGGGCTGGGCTACAACCCGGCGCGGCTGAAGCCGATGGAGGCGTCGGTGCGCGAGTTCGTCTCCGCGGTGCTGGACCACAGTGCCTCGATCGGGGTGCGCGGCGAGTTCACCGAGAAGTACCTGAAGGACCTGGGCTTCAAGGACGTCGAGGTCATCGGCTGCCCGTCCCTCTTCATGCACGGCAAGGAACTGACTGTGCAGCGGCGGGTTTCGGAGCTGACCCCCGACTCCCGGATCGCGGTCAACGGTTCGCACAACGCGGTGCAGAAGCAGGGCCTGGACAAGGTGATCGACCGCGCCCGTGCCCGCTATCCGCACCTGACCTTCATCGGCCAGAACCTCAGCGACGCACGGCAGTTGCACTGGCGGGACCTGTCCCACCCGAACGCGGCGGTGACCGCGAGCCCGACCCACCCGGACCACCCGATGTACCGGGAGGACAGGGTCCGTGTCTACGTCGACCCGGTGACCTGGATCGACGACCTGCGCGCCTACGACTTCTCGTTCGGCTCCCGCATCCACGGCAACATCGCGGCCCTGCTGGCGGGTACGCCCGCGACCGTGCTGTGCGGCGACTCGCGGACGCTGGAACTGTGCCGCTACTTCGACATCCCGCACCGCCGGATCGACAAGCTGCCCGAGGACCTGGATCCGGCGCAGCTGTACGAGGAGGCCGATTTCAGCGGGCTGACCGGCGGCCATCCGGAGCGCTTCGAGCGGTTCACGGCGTTCCTGACCAGGAACGGCCT
The DNA here is from genome assembly GCF_040644055.1 of Streptomyces sp. NPDC047043. NCBI lineage: Bacteria > Bacillati > Actinomycetota > Actinomycetes > Kitasatosporales > Streptomycetaceae > Streptomyces > Streptomyces sp. NPDC047043. The sequence goes on along the minus strand of NZ_JBEYVO010000003.1, from coordinate 378,058 downwards.
GGAGAACACGTTCACGCATGGCGACGGTGGCGCGGCCTTCGAGGCCCGGATGAAGGAGCTGGCCTTCCCGGCGGGCATCCGTCCCTGGAACGACGCCGATCTCGCCTCGCTCACCTCGCGGTTCGGCTGGATGCAGAGCCGTATCGCCGAACTGTCCCTGGACAACGACCGGTTGAAGCGCGAACTGGAGCGCAACCCGTCCAGGTCCGCCACGGCGGCCTCGGCCACGTCCGTCTACCGCCGCGCCCGGCGTGTGGTGGGCCGCCCGATCCGCCGGGCGCTGCAGACGGGCCGGCAGTGACGCGGGCCCGTCCGTGATCCGCCGTCAGGCCGCGGCGGCGGTCCCGCCCGGCGCCCCCGTACCACCCGTCGACGCCCGCTCCTTCAGCACCCGGCGCGCCTTGCGCACCGCCCGCCGCAGCACCGAAGAGGTGGTGTGCTCGCGGTAGCCCGGGAAGGCGCGGGCCTCGCGCGGGGCGGCCAGGTAGACCGAGTCGGGGATGCCCGCCGTCTCGTCGCGGAAGTGCGGGTAGACGAGGTAGACGTGGTGGCCCTTCTTCTCCAGGAGGGCCGCCGCCTGCTTCTTCGCCTTGACGAACTCCACGACAGGGAGGAGGAGTTCGGGCCGCTCCTCGGCCACCAGGTGCAGGCGCAGGCGCTCCTCGACCTTGAGGCGGCCGGCGACGCCCTCGTTCCAGAACTCCTCCATCAGCGGCTTGGCCAGCTCGAACTTGTGCCGCCGTACCTTCTCGCTGTCCTTGAGGAACCTGGGGCCGAACTGCGGCAGCAGGGTGATCAGGAAGGGGCGCATCATGAGTCCGTCGCGCCGCGGCCCGGCGGGGACGAGGTCGGCGATCAGGTTCATCAGGGCGCGGGCGGAGTCGAAGCGCAGGGTGTAACTGCCGCTCTTCGTCACGTGCTTGCCGTCTTCGCGGCCCACCAGGTAGTAGCAGGTGTAGTCGGCGAGCACGGAGACGCCGTCCGCCCGCAGATAGGCCTCCATGGTGAACAGCGCGTCCTCGCCGGTCCACAGGGACTCGTCGAAGCACATGCCGTGCCGCTCCAGGAACTCACGGCGGAACAGCTTCTGCGCGCTCAGCGTGAACTTGATGTTGGACGAGAAAACGTCCGTGCGCTCGAGCGTCTTGCCCCACATCGACTGCGGCGGCTTGCGGTTGATGCCCTCGACCCGGCCGAGGACGACGTCCGTGCCGTTGCGGTCGGCCATCGCGACCATGCGCTCCAGCGCCTCCGGGCCGAGCCGGTCGTCGGCGTCCAGAAAGAAGACGTAGCGCCCGGCGGCCTTGCCCAGGCCGACGTTGCGCGGGCCGCTGGGCCCACCGGAGTTGTCCTGCCGGATCACCGTCACCGACATGGGCACACGCTCCGCGAACTCCTCCAGATACTCCCCCGTCCCGTCCGTGGACCCGTCGTCCACCGCGATGACCTCGATGCGCCCTGGCTCGATGGTCTGCGCCTCGACAGATGCAAGGCACTCGACCAAGTACGGCATCGCTTCGTACGCACCTATGACGACGGTCACGTCAGGTTGCGCCACGGTCACGTGTTTCCCCCTCATCAACGGGATATTTCCCCCGTATCGCCTCATTCGCTACTTAGAAAGACGGACGGCCCCCGCAAGCGGTTGCCTCAAAGCCGCGCTTTCGTGACTCAGGTCACATGGTGAACGGACAGGTACGGACACCGAGACATACGTAAAAGGGCCCGGTTTTCGAGGATCACTCCTCGAAAACCGGGCCCTTCTCACCTTTTTCACACGGTGCGGGGCTGCTCTCTCATGCGGTGGGCGGCTGCGCCGACAGCGCGTCCGAGAGCTCGTCCGCCCCGGGGGTGCCGGCCGCGGCGGCCCGCGACTCCTGGCCGAGGTTGCGCGTCTCGGCCTTGAGCGCCAGGTCCGCCACCGCGGTGTTGAACTGCTCGATGGACGTGGGCTCGTCCGGGCCGAGCAGGTACTGCTTCAGCTCCTTGCGGTCCTCGGCCAGCGGGTCGGCCGCGGGGTCGCGGACTGCGCTCAGCAGCTCGTCCAGCTCCGATGCGCCGTTGGACAGGATCGTCGCGGCGCGCACGGCCGTGTTCTGCCGCTTGAACTCCTCCACGCCCAGTTCGGCGGAGTCCGTGACGGCGTACGGCTTGCCGCTGGCGATGAAGTCGGAGACCACGGAGGAGATGTCGGAGACCATCGCGTCGGAGACGTTGAAGCAGTCGTACAGGCGCGGCTCGGCGCCAGAGATCACACGGTGCTCGAAGCTGCCGAAGGAACGCCAGTACGCGTCGTTCCACTCGCCGCGCAGCCGGGCGACCTCCTCGTGCTTCTTGAGGTCGACGACGCCGTCACGCGTGGCCTCGGCCTCGTCGCCCTTGTCGCCCCCGGTGCCGGACAGCTCGGCGAGGCGCGCCTCGATCCGGGTGAGCTCGGCCTTGGCCTGCGCCAGGGCGGCGGCATCGGCCTTGAAGCGGGGGTCGGCGGCGCGCTCGGCGGCGGCCTTCTCCACCAGGGCGACGATGCGCTGGTGCGCGGCGCCGGCCTCCTTGCTGACAGTGCCGGTGAACGGGTGCGCCTTGTAGAGGACGCGGACCGGCGGATCGGCCTGCACCAGCTTCTTCACGATGTTCTCGCCCGCGAGCACGATCGAGGTGTTGCCCGGGTCGCCGTCCCATCCCTCCCAGGTGGGCGCGTACAACACGGTGGGGCAGCGTCCGTCAGCGGCTCCGCCGCGGGGGCCGTCCGGCACGCCGTCCCAGCCCAGGATCGGCGCCAGCTGCGGGCGGCCGACCTCCACGATGTCGTCGTCGCGGACGCCGACGTCGGCGATGGCGTAGCGGTCGCGGCCGGCCCGCCCTGCGGTCCACACCTCGTCGTACACCTTGCTGAACGGGTTGACGCTGGCGAGCTTGTCGCTGTCGCCGTGGCCGATGAAGACGTGCTTCATGGTGGGGACGCGCAGCAGGTGGATGTTCTTGCCGACGTTGGCCGCGTACAGCGCGACGCGCACGTTCGACAGGTCCAGGTTCATCAGGTGCACACCGCCGGGCACGCAGATGACGGGGACCGTGGTCGGTGCCAGGTTGGCCAGGATCACGCGCTCGCGCAGGACGACCAGCGGCTTGGAGTCCAGCTGCTCCATGGTCTCCAGCCACATGTTGACCTGGTACGCGGAGTCCTTGGAGCCCGAGAAGTAGAGCACCGTCTCCGGCTTGTACTCGTGCAGCCAGTCGTCGACGGCCGCCAGCACCTTCTCCGCGTTCGGCGGGACCTTGCTGCCGCGGACGTACGGCATCAGCGCGAGGACGTACAGGCAGCCCAGGAAGATCGTGACACCGATGCCGATGAAGCCGGGCACGGACGACTCGATCTCCGCGGCGACCAGGATGCCGGCGACGGCCGCCAGGTCGAGGTGGAGCATCTTCTCGGCCGAGCGGTTCAGCAGCCTGCGCGGCGGCGCGTCCGGGATGCGGATGCGCGACTTCAGGTCGACGTTGCGGGTGGCGACCGGCATCCGGCGGCGGTTGCGGATCAGCGTGACCAGGGCGCCGTGCGGGGCCTGGAGGCCGTAGAAAGCGATGAAGCAGGCGACCGCGCCGTAGTAGATCAGGTTGTCCGCGAGGGACAGCCGGGCCAGCAGCAGGATGAGCAGCAGTTCTCGGATCAGGAAGCGGATCGAGAGACCTGCGCGGACCTTGCTGAGGCGGTTGACCAGGTAGCTGCCCTTGCGGTGCAGATAGTGGTCCGCCAGGTACGTCACGGCGGCCGCTGCCGCGAAGGCGGGGACGCTCGGGACGAGCGCGGCCAGCATGAGCGCCGGGAAGCCCAGCATCATGAGCGCCGCCGCGGCCAGCTCGGCCGCGCTGCCCACCCGGGCGACGCGAATAGCGGTGGATATCACGGAGAACCTGCTCTGGGAGGGGGAGTGCCGGTTTTGTTCTGAAGTGCGCAGGATTTGTGGCAATTCGTCGGGTGTTTTGTCTGGTGTACGGATTCAGGCCCCTGCGAAGCCCCGGTCAATGCACTGCATTAACACCGGAAAGCAGAGGCCTGAATAACGGAAGACTAATTCCCGTCGATTATTACATGCCGTCCTGGCGGTCCAGAACCGAGGCCAGCGCCTGCTCGAAGCCGGAGGCCTTGGCCGCGCCCGCCGTCGGGTCCTGCTGGCGGACGTCGATGACGTGTCCGGTCAGCTCGGACAGCAGCACGTCGAGCGAGGTGCGGGCCACCGCCTCGGAGGAGAGCAGCGAGCCCGCGGGCTCCTGGCCGAAGGCCTTGGTGCGCATCGGCGTCGCGGTGCGCTCCGGGTTGATGCAGTTGACGCGGATGCCGTCGCCGGCCCACTCGTCGGACAGGGCCTGGGTGAGGTTCACCATGGCGGCCTTGGTCGAGGAGTAGAGGCTGTACTCGGCGCGACCGCGGGTGTAGCTGCTGGAGGTGTAGAGGAGCAGCTGGCCCTTGGTCTCCGACAGGTACTTGTAGCTCGAACGTGCGATCTGCACCGGCGCCAGGTAGTTGACCTTCAGCGCTTCCTCGATGGTCGCGTTGTCGGTCTCGGCCAGCTTGCCGATGCGCAGGACGCCCGCGGTGTTGACGACGTAGTCGATCCGGCCGGTCTCCGCGTACGCCTTGGACAGCGCGTCGTCGACCTCCTCCGGGTTCTCCACGTGCGTGCCGGTGGTGGAGCGGCCGAGCGCGTACACCTTGGAGCCGTAGGACTCGGCCAGCTCGGCGATGTCCTTGCCGATGCCGTAGGAGCCGCCGAAGATCACGACCGTCTTGCCGGTGAGCAGCTCGCGGTAGGCCTCCTCGCTGACCTGCTCCGGAGCCGCCGTGGAGGCCAGCTGGAACAGCTTGTCGGCGATGAAGACGTCGACGGGCTGGGTGACCTTCATGTTGTACTCGTCGCCCGCGACGACGTGGATCGGCACGTCCGGCAGGTACTTCAGTACGACGGAGCAGTCGTCCGTGGCCTGGAAGTTGGGGTCGCCGGCCGCGACCTCGTAGGCGCGCCGGATCGTGGACAGCTTGAAGGCCTGCGGCGTCTGGCCGCGGCGCAGCCGGGAGCGGTCCGGGATCTCGGTGATGAACTCGCCGTCCTCGCCGTGCGTGCGGGTCACGATGATCGTGTCCGCGGACGGGATGGCGACGTCGACGGCCTGGTAGCGCTCCAGCGCGACCACACAGTCGTCGATCACTCGCTGCGCCAGCAGGGGGCGTACGGCGTCGTGGAACAGGACGTTGAGGTCCTCGCCCTCGGCCAGGCCCTCGCCGAGGGCCTCGATGGCTCGCTCGGTGGTCTCGTTCCGGGTCGAGCCGCCCTCGATGATCTTCTTGACCTTCTTGAACCCGGCCTTGGCGACGATCTTCTCGATGTCGGGGACGTAGCCCGGCGCCATCAGCACGATGACGTCGTCGATCGAGTCGGCCTTCTCGAAGGTGGTCAGGGTGTGCTCGATGACTGCCTTGCCGGCGATCTTCAGCAGCTGCTTGGGGATCGACAGACCCACGCGCTGGCCGGTACCACCGGCCAGGACTACTGCGGTGGTACGGGGCTTGGCTATGTGCTGGGACACAGAGGACCTACCTTGGGGCGACAGGGAACTACGAAATGGTCCCACTTGCGGTTACCGCTGTGCAAGGTGAGCGCCCTCCGCTGCATATGTGCGCGCTACCTGTCATTCACCTTGCACTGCTGGTGACGGTGGGACGGCCTTCGTGAGCCCCGTTGGAATTGCTGTGAGTAACTGCACAACGAGTCAGTGCCGCCGCAGCTTCTTCAGACAACGGTGGCCGAGCACCTTCACGAGTTCCACCGACGACGTCTGGTGAACCGTACGTGCTTTGGCGGGAGTGGTGTGCCGGACGGGGGCGGCGGCCGCGGCGGCGAGAGCGCCGTACAGAGCCTGCGCCGCCACCTCGGGCGCGATCCGCGGCTCCTCCGACGCCTGCCCGGACGGCTTCGGCACGGCGGACAGCAGCCCCGGATCGCCCAGGACGCGTACCCCCATTTGAGCGATGCGGTCAATCATCTCGGCGGCCGTCCCCGCGGCGGCCTCGACCGCCCACCGGGGCGTCGAGATCTTCACGTCCTGCGGCGTGGGACTGCACGCGTTCTTCATATGCATGACCGCGCCGTTGCGGATGAGCGTGGAATAGAGCTCGTCGGGCAGTCCATTGCCGCGGAATTCCTTATTAAGATTCCGCAGCATTTCGGTCTCGGCGAGAGTAAGGGAACGATTGGCCGTGTCCGGAACCGGCTGCAGGAGATTGTCGGGCAGTCCGAGCAGCGCCTCGAAGGTGCGCATCAGCCCGCCCCGGTCGCGGTCGTCGACCACGACCACGGTGATCCGCTCCGGGCCGACCACCCGGGCCCAGCGCTCCACCAGCCGGTCGTGCCGGTGCCGGCGCCAGAAGCTGGGAGTGGGCTTCTCGTACGGGGCCTTCTTCAGCATGTGCTTCAGCCAGTCCTCGTAACCCATCCGAAGACCGTTCTGTACGTACTGCTGCCACTGCGAGGGCATGATCTTCGCCAGCGGGCGCAGGGTGACGAGGATGTGCACGCGGTCGCCACCGAGCTGCTCGACGATCCGGGCGATCGTCGCGTCGTCCTCGGCGTCCGCGAAGAACTCGCTGCTGACGACCGAGGTGCGCTTGCCGGTTGCCTCGACCTGCTCCAGCAGCTTCGTCCAGTGCCGGTCGGTGGGCACGGTGTCGCCCATCATCGCCGGGCGGGCGCAGGCGGCCAGCGCGGCCTCCATGGGGTGCCGGGTGTGCGCCGGGAACTCCACGCCGTACGCGGGCAGTTGGTCCTTCGCGGCGAACAGCGCGCCCTGGATCGAGGTCGTCCCGGTCTTGTGCGGGCCGATGTGCAGCAGCCGGGTGCCCGCGGGCAGTCTCGTACAGTCCGTCTCCATGGTTAAGGGACGGTAAGAGGCATACCTGAGACTTACCTGAGAGAGACCTGGGACACAGATGAGTCCCAGGCTCCCGTCACACAGACTTCATGCGGCTAGACGAGTTCTACGCCAGGACGCCCGTTCTCCACCCGGAGACTTGCCAGCGTGCTCGCCGTCGCCGTCGGCCGGACGACCGTGTCGACCACCCGCACCTGCGCGTCGATGCCGTTCCGGTCGATGTCGAAGAGGTGGTAGCCGCGGTGGGCGTCGATCAGCTTCCAGTGCGGGTTGTCCGCCTTCAGCGGGTCCCACTGGGCGTGGAAGGCGGCCTGGTCCTGGTCGCCGTTGCTGGAGATGGACGTCCCCACGAACTCGGCGCCGACGACGTCGGAGTCCGGGTCGTCGTAGTCGGTCCTGAGGTCGCTGATCATCGTGAGGTGGCGGTCGCCGCTGAGCACGACCGGGTTGCGGATGTCGGCGAAGTCCTCCAGCAGGGCGTTGCGTTCGACCTGGTAGCCGTCCCAGGCGTCGTAGTACCAGAGCTTGCCCTCGCCGATCTGCAGATCGGTCTCGGCCATCATTATCTGCGAGGCGATCAGGTTCCAGCGGGCCGGCGAGTCCTGCAGCCCGTCCAGGAGCCACTCCTTCTGCTCGGCGCCGAGCATCGTGAGCGCCGGGTTCTCGGCGGCCGCCTGGCTGGTCACCTGGTCGCTGCGGAACTGCCGGGTGTCGAGCACGTTCAGGCGGGCGAGACGGCCGAACTCCAGTCGGCGGTACATCTGGATGTGCGGGCCGTTGGGGACGGCGCTCGCGCGGACCGGCATGTGCTCGTAGTACGCCTGGAAGGCCGCCGTCAGCCGGGCCACGAACGCGTCGTGCGACTGCTTGTCGGGGTCCTGCGGGATCTCGCCGGCCCAGTCGTTGTCGACCTCGTGGTCGTCGAAGGTGACCACCCAGGGGGCGTTCGCGTGCATCGCGGCGAGGTCGGGGTCGGAGCGGTACTGCGCGTACCGGTTGCGGTACTGGACCAGGGTGTACGGCTCCCCCGTGCCCTCGTGGCGGCGCGGACCCGCGGACGACGGCGTGGACTCGTAGATGTAGTCGCCGACGAAGAGCACGAAGTCGGGGTCCTGGGCGAGCATGTCGGCGTACGGCGTGAAGTAGCCGTGCTGCCAGTTCTGGCAGGAGGCGAGGGCGACCCGCAGCGAACCGCCCCTGCTGTGCGGGTGCGGGGCGGTACGGGTGCGGCCTGTGGGCGAGATCTGGCCGCTCACGCGGAAGCGGTACCAGTACGAGCGTCCCGGGCGCAGGCCGCGTACATCGACGTGAACGCTGTGCCCGTACTCGGGCCGGGCCTGGGCGACGCCCCGGCGCGCGGGCTTTCTGAACCGCTCGTCCTCGGCGATCTCCCACTCGACCGGGATCACGCTGTCGGGCATGCCGCCGCCGTTCAGCGGGTCCGGGGCGAGCCGGGTCCACAGCACGATGCCGTCGTGGAGCGGGTCACCGGAGGCGACGCCGAGGCTGAACACGCCGTCGGGCAGGGTGGTTTCGGCGGCTCGGGCGGTGCCGGGCAGCCACAGCTGGGCGGAGGCGGCGGCGCCGAGTACGGCGGCACCGGCGGTCAGAAAGCGGCGTCGGTCGGGCGAGCTTGCTCCGGTCATCGGCGAACTCCCTTGCCTCGCAGGCCTCTTGGACACGTGAAAGCTCACGCAGCCGGGCGGTCCACCCGCTGAACGCAGACCTTCGCGTGCATGACAAATGGGCAGACAACAGAAGACCCGTTGCGACACAGGAACAACGGAATGAGCGTGCTCTGGTCACAACGGGTCTCGCGTCACATCAATTGACGCGTATCGCAAGGATGTTCAGTACGAGAAGTTCGAGCCGAATTTGGCGTTCGTGCCGTCGGTGCCGAGCCAGGTGTTGCCGAAGGCGCTCGTGGCGTTCGGCGTGACGATGAGGGTCGGACTGGACTTGAAGTGCCAGATGAACCCGGAGTTGCCGTTCTCCCCCGGTGCGCCCACGGCCACGTCCGCCGGCCCGTCGCCGTTGGAGTCGCCGAGGTGCACGGCCCGGCCGAAGGCGTCGCCCTTCTCGGCCGTGCCGGGCACGTTGCCGGTGCTCTGCGTGACGACCTGGGCGCCGGTGCCGGTCAGTCCGGCCGCGCTGCCGTGCAGGAGGACGACGGCGCCCGCGTCGGCGACGGAGCCGAGGTCCTCGCCGGGCACACCGGTGAGCACGTCGGGGTAGCCGTCGCCGTCGACGTCGCCGATCTGCACGTCGGTGCCGAAGTGGTCGCCCTTCTCGGCGGTGCCGGGCACCCCGGGCCGGTCCTGGTTGAGGAAGACCGCCTTGACGCCGTCGGGTCCGTCCGCGGTGCCCGGGATCCAGGCGACACGGCCGCCCTTGACGTACGGGTTGTCGAGGTCGCTGTCGTAGCCGTCGACGGCACGGCCCACGACGATGTCGTCGTAGCCGTCCTGGTTGATGTCGCCGACGTCGAGGTTCTCGCCGCCCTGGAGGCCGGCACCGTCGATGTCGTAGACCAGCGTGTACGGCGTCAGCCCTTGATGCGTGCCCAGCCAGTACACCACCCGGCGGGAGTCGTACTCGTCCTCGTCGTTCTCGGTGGCGGCGACGTCGGTGATGCCGTCGCCGTTGACGTCACCGGCGGCCAGGTCCAGGACGCGGCTGGAGTACCGGTCCTTCACGACCTGCTCACCCTGGTGTGAACCGTCGCGACCGAAGGGCCCCTTGAGGACACGCAGGTCGTGCTCGTTCTGCACGGTCACCACGTCGGTCGCCCCGTCGCCGTCGACATCGGCGACCGCGAGGTGACCCGCGGCGCCGAGGCGGTCGTAGGCACTCTGGCCGGTGGCCAGGGAGGAGGCGCCGGACAGCCCGCTCGCGCTGCCCCAGAACACCTCCACATAGCCGGAGTCGGTGCCTCCGGAGTCCGTGTCCTCGCCGCCGACGCCGACGATCAGGTCGGCGTACCCGTCCTTGTCGAGGTCGGCCGTGGTGAGCGCGCTGCCGAACCGGTCGTCCTTTTCGGCGGTGCCCGGAACGCCCGCGCTGTTCTGCGTGAACACCTTCTTGGCGCCGGTCACCCAGCCGTACCGGGTGCCGTACCGTACGGCGACGAACCCGGCCTGCGTCTTTCCGCCGACGGTCGCCGAGGGCGCCGCCACGGCGAGGTCGGCATAGCCGTCACCGTTGAAGTCGTCCCGCAGCTCGGCAGTGGCGGACCCGCTGTCGGCAACGGCGTGCGCGGCGGGCAGGGCGGCGGCTCCCGTGACGGCCATGACGACGGCGAGTCCCGTACGCCACGCCCCCCTGTGTCTGTGTCTGCTCATGCCGCTCTCCTGTTCTGGTCGTGATGCGGAGTTGCTCTACGCCGACACGGCCCCGTCAGCCCGTCAGCGAGGCCCCGAACCGCACCCCCGTCGCCGGCGCCCCCACCTTCGCCGCGCCGAACACGAACGTGCCGCGCGCCGTGATCCCGCCCGAGGTGCCCGGAAAGATCCACACGGCACCGTTGTTCGCGTTCTCGGCCGGATCCCCCACGGCCAACTCGGCCTTCTTGTCGCCCTTGGCGTCGACGAGGGCGGTCTGCGCGCCGAAGGCGTCCCCCTTCTCGGCGACGCCGGGCACCCCGCCGGTGTTCTGGCTGAACACCTTGGCTCCGCTGCCGGTCAGGCCGTTCGCACTGCCGCGCAGGACGAGCACGCGGCTGACTTGGTCTGCGGGGGCACCGACGGCCGGGTCGGGGCAGCCGTCGCCGTTGAAGTCGTCGTGCGGGCGCTTGGCGCGGTCCGTGGTCGCCGCCGTGGCCGGGGTGGCCGCGTGCACGGCGGGGACCGCCACCGCGCCCGCCGCGAGGGCGACCGCGGCGGCGAGGGCGAGCCGAACGGGACGGGACCGGCGGCGCCGGTAGGGAGCCATGGCAATCCTGACGTGGAGGCGATCGGGAAGGCTCAGCCGGCGAAACCCAGGCCGAGGTCGGCGTTGTCCGCGACGGTGCCGAGGGTGCCCGCGCCGAAGCTGGTCGAGCCGGAGGCGACGGGGCCCGTGCCGGGGTTGCGGAAGGACCAGACGGCACCGTCGAAGGTGTTCTCGCCCGAGGCGCCGACGTAGAGCTCCGCGCGGCCGTCGTGGTTGGTGTCGACCAGGGCGGTAGCGCTGCCGAAGAAGTCGTTCCGCTCGGCCGTGCCCGGGACGTTCGCGGTGTCCTGGTTGAAGGACACGGCACCGGTGCCGGTGAGGCCCGAGGCGCCGCCGCGCAGGACGGTGACCTGGCCCGCCCCGTACACACTGCCGAGGTCCTCGGACGGAGACCCGGCGGCGACGTCCGCGTAGCCGTCGCCGTTGACGTCGGCGACCGAGATGCCCCGGCCGAATCCGTCGCCCCACTCGGACGCGCCGGGCACGCCCGCGGTGTCCTGCGTGATGTTCGTCGTACGCGAGGTGTCCGGGCCGGCGGCCGAGCCGTACACGACGCCCACCTGACCGCCCTTGAGCTGCGGGTCGACCGAGGTGGACTCGCCGGAGCCGTCGTTGGGGCGGCCGATGACGAGGTCGGCGTACCCGTCCTTGTTCACGTCGCCGAGGCCGAGGCTCTCGCCGCCGCGGAACAGCGTGCCGCCGGGGTTCTTCAGGGTGACCGGGGCGGCCGGGCCGTCCTTCGTGCCGCGCACATAGACCGCACGGCGGTGCTTGGCGTCCGGGTTCGCCGTGTCGTCGTCGCTGTGGTCGTGGATGAGCCCGACCAGGTCGGTGATGCCGTCGTGGTCGACGTCACCGGCGGCCACGTCGTCGATGAAGTAGTCGGCGGATTCCAGCGCGAGGCCGCTCGTGCGCGCCGCGCCGGTGGTGCGGTCGAACGGCCCGTACAGGACCCGGTCGCCGGTCGCGATGTCCAGGTGGCCGTCGCCGTCGAAGTCGCCGAGCGCGGTGGTGACGTCGAGGTGCTTGTCGGCGGTGCCGGTGGCGACGGCGGTGCCGCCGGACAGTCCCTGGGCACTCCCCCACACCACGGCCAGGGTGCCCGCGTAGCTGACGTCACCGACGCCCTCGCCGGGCGCGCCGACCACCAGGTCCGCGTAGCCGTCGCCGTTCAGGTCACCGGCGGCGAGGCTGTCGCCGTAGCGGTCGTAGGTCTCGGCGGCGCCCGGTATGCCGGCGGTGTCCTGGCTGATGACCTGCTTGTGCGAGGGGGTGGCGCCGTGGGCGGAGCCGTAGACCACCGCCACGTATCCGGCACCGGAATGGCCGTTGACCTTGGCCCCGGGGGCGGCGACGGCGACGTCCGCGTAGCCGTCGCCGTTGAAGTCGGTGTGCGGCTTGGCCGTGGCCGCCGTGACGTCGGCGGCGTGCGCGGTCACGGGGGCGACGACGGCTCCGGCGACGGCTGTCGCGGCCGCGAGTCCGATACCGCGACCGAACGTGCGCTTGCTCATGGTGCTCCTGTCGTTGTGGGGGGTTGCTGGGCAGGTCAGTGCGTGAACTCGCCGCCGAGACGGGCGAGTTGAGGGTTCGTGCCGAGGGCCGCGGCACCGAAGGAGACGGAGCCGGTGGCAGTGACGCCCGAGGCGCTGGACCGGAAGCCCCAGATCGAACCGGCGTCGGCGTTCTCACCAGGGGCACCGACGACGAGATCCGCACGGCCGTCGTGATCGAGGAAGGTGACGGCTTCGCCGAAGCGGTCGGCGCGCTCGGCGGTGCCGGGGACGCCCGCCGTGTTCTGGCTGAACACCTTCGAGCCGACACCGGTCGGCCCCGCGGCGGCGCCGGGGACGACGGTGACCGTGCCGGCGTCCGTCACGCCGGAGAAGTCCTCGTAGGGGTTGCCGACCGCGATGTCGGCGTAGCCGTCGCCGTTCACGTCGCCGACGGCGACGTCCGCGCCGAAGAGGTCGCCCGGCTCCCCGACGCCGGGCACGCCGGGTGTGTCCTGGTCGATCATGCGTGGGTCCCCGGTCTGCGGGCCCTGCGCCGTGCCGAAGACGATGCCGATCCGTGAGCCGTACTCGCTCGGGTCGGCGGGCTCGTCGCCCGAGTTGGCCGACCAGGGGCGCCCGAACACGACGTCGTCGCGGCCGTCGCCGTCGAGGTCGCCGAGCGCGATGCTCTCGCCGCCCTCGATGTCCAGGCCCCGGCCGTCCTTCAGCGTGGTGATCGGGGCGAGACCGTCCCGGGTGCCGCGCAGATAGTGGAGGTCGTGGCCGACGTTGATGTCCTCCGGGTCGTCGAAGTCGAACGGCCCGGTGAGCGACACGAGATCGGTGATGCCGTCGCCGTCGACGTCCCCCGCGGCCAGATCCAGCAGCTGCTGGTCGCCGTCGGTGACGGAGATGTCCTGGGTCCGGGCGGCCGCGCCGCCGCGGGTGAAGGGGCCGAACCTGACGCCTTCGGCCAGCGCCAGGTCGACATGACCGTCGCCGTCGAAGTCTCCGGCGGTGACCCGGGACGTGTACGGGAGGGTGGTCGGCGGCAGGATCGTCCCGCCGGACAGGCCTCCCCTCCCGCCCCAGAGCACGGTCACACTGCCGTGCCGGGCCGCCCCGCCCTGCTGCCAGTCCTCCCCGGCCGCCGGGACCACGAGGTCGGTGTAACCGTCGCCGTCCAGATCACCGGCGGTGAGATGCGCACCGAACGAGTCGCCCGCCTCGGGAGAGCCGGGCACGCCCGCGGTCGCCTGCGTGAGGACCTTCTTGCTCGCGAGGTTCAGCCCGTGCGCCGAGCCGTACACGACGGCGACGTAACCGGCGCCCTTCTTGCCGCCGACGGTGGCATACGGCGCCCCCGTGGCGAGGTCCTCGTACCCGTCGCCGTTGAAGTCCTGCCGCACGCTCTGCACGGCAGAGGACTGCGCATGGGCGACCGGCGACACGACGGCCGTCCCGGCCACCAGGGCGATCGCAACCACGACGGCACGCCGCGATCTGGGCACAACAACGGACTCGGACACGTCGACTCCGGGAGTCTGAAGGGCAGTTGACGGCGGCGGGATCCAAGATCCTCATCCACGTTGCCCAGTACGACTCACCGTGGGGCGAAGGGGTTGCCCTGGGGTGCGCCGCAAATTCTCCCGGTGTTAACCGAACCGACCGGCGGCGCCGAAACCGCCGCCCGCCTACTCGCCGAACGGTTCGAAGTCGCCGTACTCCCGAAACGCCTCGTCCCGCTCCGCGTCCCGGTCCCGTCGCCGCTGCGCCGCAGGCCTGGGCGCCTCGAACCGGTGGTCCTCGCCCCGTCGGCCCAGCATCTCCGCGCCGGACATCATCGACGGCTCCCAGTCGAAGACGACCGCGTTGTCCTCGGGCCCGATGGCGACACCGTCACCGGCCCGGGCCCCGGCCTTCATCAACTCCTCTTCCACACCAAGGCGGTTGAGCCGGTCGGCGAGATACCCCACGGCCTCGTCGTTGTTGAAGTCGGTCTGCCGCACCCAGCGTTCGGGCTTCTCGCCCCGCACCCGGAACAGCCCCTCGTCCTCGCGCGTCACCGCGAAGCCCGCGTCGTCGACGGCCTTGGGCCGGATCACGATCCGCGTCGCCTCTTCCTTCGGCTTCGCGGCCCGCGCCTTCCCGACCAGGTCGGCGAGCGCGAACGACAGCTCCTTCAGCCCCATGTGCGCGACCGCCGACACCTCGAAGACCCGGTACCCCCGCGCCTCCAGATCCGGCCGCACCATCTCGGCGAGGTCCTTGCCGTCCGGTACGTCGATCTTGTTGAGGACGACGATCCGCGGCCGCCGGTCGAGCCCGCCGTACTGCTTCAGCTCCTCCTCGATGACATCGAGGTCGGAGACGGGGTCCCGCTCGGACTCCAGCGTCGCGGTGTCCAGCACATGCACGAGCACACTGCACCGCTCCACGTGCCGCAGGAACTCCAGGCCCAGCCCCCTGCCCTGGCTGGCACCCGGGATCAGCCCCGGCACGTCGGCGATGGTGTAGACGGTCGAACCGGCCGTCACCACACCCAGGTTGGGGACGAGCGTCGTGAACGGATAGTCCGCGATCTTCGGCTTGGCGGCGCTCAGCACCGAGATCAGCGAGGACTTCCCCGCACTCGGGTATCCGACCAGCGCCACGTCGGCGACGGTCTTCAACTCCAGGACGATGTCGTCCAGATCCCCCGGCTCGCCGAGCAGCGCGAAGCCGGGCGCCTTGCGCCGCGCGGAGGCCAGCGCCGCGTTGCCGAGCCCGCCGCGGCCGCCCTGCGCGGCGACGTACGACGTGCCGTGCCCGACGAGGTCGGCGAGGACATTGCCCGCCTTGTCGAGGACGACCGTGCCGTCCGGCACCGGCAGCACCAGGTCCTGACCGTCCTTGCCGGAACGGTTGCCGCCCTCACCGGGCTTGCCGTTGGTGGCCTTGCGGTGCGGGGAGTGGTGGTAGTCGAGCAGCGTGGTGACCGACTGGTCGACGGTGAGGATCACGTCCCCGCCGCGCCCGCCGTTGCCGCCGTCGGGCCCGCCGAGCGGCTTGAACTTCTCACGGTGGACGGAGGCACAGCCGTGACCTCCGTTACCCGCGGCGACATGCAGTTCGACGCGGTCCACGAAGGTGGTCATGGGATGTGCCTCCAGCACTGCGAAAACGTACGGATATGTCTCTGCTCTAACACGCGAAAGGCGGACCCGCCTTCCCGATCCGGGAAGTGAGGTCCGCCTCGCGAAACGTTCGGTCTAGCCGTGAATCAGAAGACTCAGGCGACCGGAACGATGTTCACGACCTTGCGGCCACGGTGGGTACCGAACTCCACCGCACCGGCCTGCAGCGCGAACAGCGTGTCGTCGCCGCCACGGCCGACGCCCGCACCGGCGTGGAAGTGGGTGCCGCGCTGGCGGACCAGGATCTCACCCGCGTTGACGACCTGACCGCCGAAGCGCTTCACGCCGAGGCGCTGAGCGTTGGAGTCACGACCGTTACGGGTGGACGATGCGCCCTTCTTGTGTGCCATCTCTCCTCAGTCCCTTACTTCGCAGCCGCGGGGATCTCAGTGACCTTGATCGCCGTGTACTGCTGGCGGTGGCCCTGACGACGGCGGTAGCCGGTCTTGTTCTTGTAGCGCAGAATGTCGATCTTCTGGCCCTTGTGGTGGTCCACGACCTCGGCCTGGACCTTGATGCCGGCCAGCACCCACGGGTCGCTGGTCACAGCGTCGCCGTCGACAACGAGCAGGGTCGAGAGCTCGACCGTGTCGCCAACCTTGGCGGTGGAAATCTTGTCAACCTCAACGATGTCGCCGACAGCAACCTTGTGCTGGCGACCACCGCTGCGCACGATGGCGTACACGCGGATCTCACTCTCTCGCTCGGGAACGGCACCCCCGCAGTCCAGCCGCCCGACACGGGCAGCCTCTCCGGAGCACCCAGTGCCCTGGAGGAAGAAGGTTTACGGGGATGTGGCGCGCCCATATCCAAGGACACGCCGACGGTCAAGGTTACGGGGCCGTGGCCGAGGGGGTCAAACCGGGCCGGGTCCCGCCGGTATGCGGCCGATCACATCGACCGGCCGCACACCCGCACCTCGTACTGCTCAGCTCTCGTCGGCGGCGGCCGAGACCGTGGTCTTCTTCGCCGTCGACTTGGCTGCGGCCGTCTTGGCGGTCTTCGCCGCCTTCTTGGCCGTGGCCTTCTTCGCCACCGTCTTCTTGGCCGCCGTCTTCTTGGTGGCGGCCTTCTTCGCGGTGGCCTTCTTGGCCGTCTTACGGGCCGTCTTCTTGGCCGGAGCGGCCTCCTCGGCGCCTTCCTCGGCGGCCTCGGCAGCCTCCGCCGCCGACGGGACGACCACGACGGCCGTGTCCTCGGACGCGGTGGGCGCGGTCTCCTTGCGCACGGCACGGCGACGCGGACGGGCCGGGGCGGCACTCTCGGCCGGGGCCTCGGGCTCCGCCGCCGCCTCCGCGACCGGCTCGGCCTCCGCCACCGGCGCCGTCTCGGCGACCGTCACCACGGCGGCCTCGGCACCCGCGGGCGACCCGGCCGGCGCGGACACCTTGCGGGTCGCACGACGGCGCGTACGCCCCTTGGGCGCGGCCTCGTCGGCAGCGGGAGCCTCGGCCGGGACGACCGCGTCCTCCACGGCGGCGGGCTCGGCCAGCGCCTCGGCGGCGGGCTCCGGCTGCACCGGACGCTCCACCTCGGCCTCGGCCGTCACGTCCTGAGCCGTCGGCGCCTCGGCCTTCGCCTCCTCGCGCCTCGGCTCCTCGCGCCGGGGCGCACCCGCCGGGGCGGACGCCCGCCGGCTCGCGCGGCGCCGCGAGCGACCGCCGCGCGCCGCGGCCTCCGCCTCGGCGACGCTGCTGTACAGCTCCTCGTCCGGCGCGAAGGCGGGCTCGGCCAGCGCGACCGGCGCGGCGACCTCGGCGACGACCTCGGCCTCGGTCTCCGCCTCCTCCTCGACGGTCTCGGCCGACTCGACGGCGACGGCCGCCTCGTGCACGTGTCCGTCACCGCCGCGCCCGCGCTTCTTGCGCTTGCCGCCGCCACCGGCGGAGGTCGGCTGCTCCATGTGCACGATGACACCGCGGCCGTTGCAGTGGACGCAGGTCTCGGAGAAGGACTCCAGCAGGCCCTGGCCGACCCGCTTGCGGGTCATCTGGACCAGGCCCAGCGAGGTGACCTCCGCGACCTGGTGCTTCGTACGGTCCCGGCCCAGGCATTCGAGCAGGCGCCGCAGCACCAGGTCCCGGTTGGACTCGAGCACCATGTCGATGAAGTCGATGACGATGATGCCGCCGAGGTCGCGCAGCCGCAGCTGGCGGACGATCTCCTCGGCCGCCTCCAGGTTGTTCCTGGTGACGGTCTCCTCGAGGTTGCCGCCCTGGCCGGTGAACTTGCCGGTGTTGACGTCGACGACCACCATCGCCTCGGTCCGGTCGATCACCAGCGAACCGCCACTGGGCAGCCAGACCTTGCGGTCCAGCGCCTTGGCGAGCTGCTCGTCGATCCGGTACGTGGCGAAGACGTCGACCTCGGAGGTCCACTTCGACAGCCGGTCGGCGAGGTCGGGCGCGACGTGCGAGACGTATCCGTGGATGGTCTCCCACGCGTCGTCGCCGCTGACGACGACCTTGGTGAAGTCCTCGTTGAAGATGTCGCGGACGACCCGGACGGTCATGTCCGGCTCGCCGTACAGCAGCGTCGGGGCGTTGCCGTTCTTCGACTTCTTCTGGATGTCCTCCCACTGCGCCTGCAGTCGCTCGACGTCGCGGCGCAGCTCGTCCTCGCTCGCGCCCTCGGCGGCGGTGCGCACGATGACGCCCGCGTCCTCGGGGACGATCTTCTTGAGGATGGTCTTCAGCCGGGCCCGCTCGGTGTCGGGCAGCTTGCGGCTGATGCCGGTCATCGAGCCCTCGGGGACGTACACGAGGTAGCGGCCCGGGAGGGAGACCTGGCTGGTCAGACGCGCGCCCTTGTGCCCGATCGGGTCCTTGGTGACCTGCACGAGGACCGACTGGCCCGACTTGAGGGCGGACTCGATGCGGCGCGGCCCGTTGGCCATGCCCAGCGCCTCGAAGTTGACCTCACCGGCGTACAGGACGGCGTTGCGCCCCTTGCCGATGTCGATGAAGGCGGCCTCCATCGAGGGCAGCACGTTCTGCACCTTGCCCAGGTACACGTTGCCGACGTACGAGGTCGACTGCTCCTTGTTGACGTAGTGCTCGACGAGCACGCCGTCCTCCAGGACGCCGATCTGCGTGCGCTCACCGCTCTGCCGGACGACCATCACGCGCTCGACGGCCTCACGGCGGGCCAGGAACTCGGCCTCGGTGATGATCGGGACGCGACGGCGGCCCTGCTCACGGCCTTCGCGACGCCGCTGCTTCTTGGCCTCGAGACGGGTCGAGCCCTTGATGGACTGCACCTCGTCGGACGGCTCGGCCTTGGGGCGCGGCTCGCGGACCTTGACGACGGTGCGCTCGGGGTCGCCGTCGCCGGGCTCCGTGTCGACGGAGGAATCACCGGTGCGACGACGACGCCGACGGCGGCGACGGCTGGAGCTGGAACCGCCGGGCTCGTCGTGAGCCTCCTCGGCGTCCTCTTCCTCCTGCTCGGCGGTGTCCTCGGCGTCCTGCTCGGCCTGCGCGGCGGCCTCGTCGGACTCGTCCGACTCGTCCTCACCACCGGCCTCGGCCGACTCACCACGACGGCGGCGACGGCCACCGCGACGACGGCGACGGCGCGAACCGGTCTCCTCGGCCTCGTCACCGTCGGCGGAGTCCTCGACCGACTCCTCGGCCTCCTCCGCCTCTTCCTCCACGGCGGACTCGACGGCCGGCGTCTCGGCCTCCTCGCCGAAGGCGGCACCGCGACGACGACGCTTGCGCCGCGCCCCGGCCTGCTCCTCCGGAGCCTCCTCGGGCTCCACGGCCTCGGCCTCGGCGGCCGCTGCGGCGGCGGCCCGCTGCGGCGTCTGGAACTGCGGCTCGGTGAACACCGGCGCCTGGAACACGGCGACGGCAGGCCGAGCTGGCTTGCGTGCCTCCTCGTCCTCGGCGACGTCGGCGGCCGCAGCGGGCTCGGAGAACCCGGTCGCGGCCTTGCGGGCGACCCGGCGACGCCGACGCGGGGCGGCGTCGTCCTCGGCCTGGGCCGCAGCGGCGGCGGGCGCCTCCGGTTCTTCGGCAGCCGCGGTCACGGCCGGCTCCTCGGCCTCCGCGGCCTCGCCACCCTCGGGCGCGGACACGCGACGCGTGGCGCGGCGACGGGCACGGCGCGGAGCGGCCTCCTCGGCGGCTTCGTCGGACCCGGCCTCGGCGGACGCGGCAGGCTCGGCAACCTCGGCGGCGACGGGCTCTTCGGCCACGACGGCCGTCTCGGCCTCGGCGGACGCCGGAGCCCCGGCAGGCGCGGAGGCCCGGCGGGTCGCACGACGACGGGTGCGAGCGGCGGGCGCGGCCTCCTCGGCGGGCGCCTCGGCGACAGCCGCCGTCTCGTCCTCGCTGCTCTTGTCGGCGGCCACGGCCACCACGGTCTCGGCAGCCTCCGCGGACTCGGGCGCACCGGCGGGCGCGGACACGCGACGCGTGGCACGACGGCGGGTACGACGCGGAGCAGCGTCCTCGGCAGCTTCTTCGGCCACGGTGGCCTCCTCGGCCTCGGCGTTCACCGCGCTCTCCTCCACGGAGGCAGCGGCTGCGGGCACGACGGTCTCGGCGGCCTCGGCGGCGGCCGGAGCCCCGACGGGCGCGGATACGCGACGCGTGGCACGACGGCGGGTACGGCCGGCGGGCGCGGGTTCCTCGACAGGAGCGGACGCCTCTTCGGTCTCCTCGACCTCGGCGGCCTCTTCGATTTCCTCGGCCTCGGCGGCGACCACCGGCTCGGCGGTCTCCTCCTCGTCGGCCTTCTTCTCGTCGTCGGCCGGTATGGCCGGCGCGACGATCTCCTCCGGGGTTTCGGAGGCAGCCTCGACGGGTGGACCCGCCGGGCGCGACGCGGCACGGCGCCGACGACGCGGCGGCAGCGTGTCGCTGGGTGTGTTCAGTGCGGAACCCTCAGTGGGTTCGGTCGGTTCGAGCATGCGGGCATTTCTCCCGTCAGGCTCCCGGGCGCCGCGCCTGGTCCGGCATCGATCACCGTTGACGTCCGCGGCTCGCGCGGTGCGCGGTGCCGCCGTCCGGGGCGCGGGCGCCGCACGGGAGCTCTCTGTGTCCTGTCTCGCCGGTTCCGTACGCCATGTTGTACGTACGGCCTGGCGAAAGTCTTCTGGTCGGTGCGCTGCCCGACCCAGGTGGCTCCCGAGTACGAGGGCGGCGCTACGACGTCCGTCCTTTCGCGGGACCTTCCTTACGCCGGCGCCTTCGCGGCGGCAGCGGAACCGGCCGTGGGTAGGGCCGTCGCTGCCTCGCGGTCGGGCGCGAGCGGGTCGGTCACCGTGCCGGTCTCTTCATCGAACAGCCCCTGCGCCAGCCTGGTCACCGCTGCGGGGACCGGCGGCGCCAGGTCGGCCACGGCGCGGAGACCGGACAGGACGTCGTCGGGTCGTACGGCAGGCGTCACGTGCCGAACAACCAGCCGCAGTATCGCACAGGGCTGGTCGGTCGGCCTATCAGCCGGTTCACTATGCGTTTCAAGATCTACATGCGTTTCGAGATCTACGACCGCGGAGCGGGCGTCGAAGGTCCGGACGCCGTTCTTGGTCATGCGCTGGACCTCGACGGTCTCGGCGGAGTTGAAGGCCGCCACGGCCCGCTCCGCCTCCTCCGGGTCCACACCGTCCAGCCGCAGCTCCCACACGGAAGCGGTGAGCCGGTCGGCGAGCCCCGAGGTCCGCGCCTCGACCGCGTCGACGACGTCGAGCCCGGTGGGCAGCGACTCGTCGAGCAGCGCCCTCAGCTTCTCCGGATCGCGCTCCTCGGTGAGGGCGATCTCCAGGTACTCCGCCTCACTGCCCGTGCCGGTGGGTGCGGCATTGGCGTACGACACCTTCGGATGCGGCGTGAACCCCGCCGAGTACGCCATAGGCACCTCGGCGCGACGCAGCGCACGCTCGAAGGCGCGCTGGAAGTCACGGTGGCTGGTGAACCGGAGGCGGCCGCGCTTGGTGTAGCGCAGTCGGATGCGCTGCACCGCGGGTGCGGGCGGCGGGCCTTCGGGCTGTCGCTTGCCCAGTGTCGTTCAGTCCTTCGTGAGAGCGGTCGTACTGCTACCAAGAGTACGTGTCTCACGGCCCACAGGTTCCCGCCGGTTCGGCTCCGCCACCCGGCGGGGCTCCCCGAACAGCATTCGCCGGAAGTCGGCCCGGGCCTGCCGTACGGACTCCGCGGCGGCGGCCAGCGCCTCCCGCGTGGCCCGCCCGACGCTGCGTGCGACCGAGGCGGCGGGCCGCAGCAGGACGTCCCGGACGACATGTCCGACCGGTGTGAGGACCGTCCGGTAGACCCACCGCACGGGCTCGACGAAGACCCACCGGAAGAGGGTCGCGAGGGCCCGGCCCACGGCGAGCGAGATCCGCCCGGCCACCCGCCAGGCGTGCCCGAGTGCCTGCCAGACCTCCCGCCCGACGACGGCGAGCACGCGTCCGACGGGCACCAGCACCCATCGCCACAGCGCCAGTGCGGGCAGGACGAGCAGGAGCCGGGTGATCCAGTACAGGGCCGTTCCGACACCGGTGGCGATCATGCTCACGCCCCACGCGAGGCCCTTCGCGCACCAGGCGATCGCGTGTCCGACCGGCGTGAGGATCCACTCGTACACCCACAGCGCGGGTACGACGACGAGGTACCGCACCAGCCACGCCACCGCGGTGTACACACCGACCCCGAGCAGGGCGAGCACCGCCCCGATCCCCTTGAGCGCCCACATCACGGCATGCCCGACGGGCGTCAGCACGCGCGCGTACACCCACGCAAGACCGGATCCGATCCCTCGCGCAACCCACGTGAGCGCGTGCCCGACCGGGATCAGCACATGCCGGTACAGCCACATCAGAGGTACGACGACGAGTACGTTCCCGAGCCGGGCGAGCCCCTTGGCGAGGGGTACGACCACGTACCGCCACAGTCCGACGAACGGCCAGACGAAGACCGCGCGCCCGAGCCAGGCCAGCGCCCGGCCCACCGGCCTGAGCACGGTGTCCCGCAGGAACCGCCCGCAGACGACGAGCGCGTCCCACACCATCCGCACCGGCACGACCAGCACGAGCACGACGATCCGCACGGGAAGCCGGATCGCCACCACGAGGCAGCCCTCGGGTTCCTGACGCTGCGGCGGCTTTTCCAAATCCATACCTCCGAAGACGCCGCAGCGCAGCCGATGAGTTCCGCAGCCCTCCGGAGTCTGCCTCTGCACAAGCGAAAGCTGCCCGCGAGATCTGTGAGGGGACCATGACCACCCACGCACTACCGCCCGTCGTCGACGTCGCGACCTGGGAGAACCTGCTCGAGGCGCTGCGTGCCCGGGAGAAGGCCGCGACACGCGAACTCGACGCCATCGCCGCCGAGCGTCGTCGCCTGCCGATGGTCGAGATGCCCGACTACACACTGGAAGGGGAGGACGGTCCTGTTCGGCTGGCGGACGTCTTCGAGGGCAAGAGGCAACTGATCGTCTACAACCACATGTGGTTCGCCGGCAAGGAATGGCAGTGCCCCGGCTGTACGGGATTCACCTCGCAGTACACCCGTCTGGAGTTCCTGGACAACTACGACGCGCGATTCGTCGTCGTCACCCAGGGCCCGATCAAAGAGGCACTCGCCTACAAGCAGCGGGTCGGCAACCGGATGCCGTGGTACTCGACCGCGAACAGCTCGTTCGGGGCCGATGTAGGCGCACCGCCCGACGGAGGATTCGCGGTCAACGTGTTCCTGCGCGACGGCGACATCGTCTACCGCACCTGGCACACCAACGGCCGGGGGACCGAACAGCTCAGCCACTCCTTCGCCCTGATCGACGTCCTGCCGTACGGCCGCCAGGAGGAATGGCAGGACTCGCCCGAGGGCTGGCCCCAGTCGCCCACGTACAGCCGGTGGGCGAGGTCCGAGGACATCGCAGCGCTCTACGGCTCGGGCCGAGGCGACGGCTGAATCTCGCCCACCAGCCCGCGCGCGCGCCGTTCGATCTCGTCCCGAATCGGGCGCACCGCGTCCACTCCCTGCCCCGCAGGGTCGTCGAGCTGCCAGTCGAGGTACCGCTTGCCCGGGAAGACCGGGCAAGTGTCGCCGCACCCCATGGTGATCACGACGTCCGACGCCTGCACGGCATCGACCGTGAGCGCCTTCGGCGTCTCGGCGGAGATGTCGATGCCGACTTCCTTCATCGCCGCCACCACGGCCGGGTTGACCGCATCGGCCGGGGCGGACCCGGCCGAGCGGACCTCGACACGGTCTCCGGCGAGGTGGGTGACGAAGGCCGCAGCCATCTGGGAGCGGCCCGCGTTGTGGACGCAGACGAACAGCACGGACGGGCGGTCACCGGGAACAGTCATGGCATGTCTTCCTGGGGAGAGCGGATCAGGGAGCGGCAGGGGCGACGGATTCGGCGACACCGTGCGGTGCGGGCACGCCGGTCTCGGCGGGAGCGGGACGCCCGAACATCGCCACCACAAGGCCCAAACCGACGACGGCACCGGCCAGTTGGGCCACGACGAACGGGGCGACGGAAGCCGGCGCTATCCCGGCGAACGTGTCCGTGAAGGCCCGCCCGACGGTCACGGCCGGGTTGGCGAAGGACGTCGACGAGGTGAACCAGTACGCGGCCCCGATGTAGGACGCCACCGCGACCGGAGCCGACTGGGCACGCCCCGCACGGGTCAGACCGAAGATCAGCAGCACCAGACCGGCGGTCGCGACGATCTCGCCCAGCCACAGGTGACCGGCGAAGCGGTCATACGTGGACCACTTGACCAGCGGTTCGGCGAACATCGCGTCAGCCAGGACCGCTCCGCCGACCGCGCCGACGATCTGCGCGGGGACGTACGCCACCACGTCCCGCCCGGTCGGCCCCTCGCCACTCGCGCGCCCCGAAACCCAGGCCGCGAGGGTGACCACCGGATTGAAGTGGGCGCCGGAGACCGGCCCGAGAAGCACGATCAGCACCCCCAGCCCGAACACGGTGGCCAGCGAGTTGGCCAGCAGTTGCACACCCACGTCCCGCGACAGCTCGGTGGCCTGGATGCCGGAGCCGACGACCACCGTCACGAGCGCGGCCGTACCGACCCCTTCGGCCAGCGCACGCCGGGCCGGCGAGGCGCTCACGCAGGCACCCCGGCCGGCTCGGCAGTGGTCAGGAACGCCGCCAACCGGTCCAGAACCCCGGGCAGCACCCAGTAGTAGACCCAGGTCCCGCGCCGCTCGCAGTCGATGAGCCCCGCCTGTCGCAACAGCTTCAGGTGGTGCGAGATCGTCGGCTGGGACAGATCGAAGGCGGGCGTCAGCTCACACACGCACACCTCGCCGCCCTGGCCGCGCGAAGCGATCATCGACATCAGCCGCAGCCGGACCGGATCGCCCAGGGCCTTGAAGATCTTCGCCAGGTCGGCCGCCCGGTCTTCGTCCAGCGGGGCGGACGCAAGACCGGGGCAGCAGCCCTCGTCGGCGTCCTGGCCGAGGATCTTCAGTTCTTGTTTCGACATGCCTCTATGTTGATGTTTTTCGATCCAAGGCGCAAGCTTGCATCAACGAACGTCAATACAAGCCGATCCAGGGCACCTCGAGGCCCCAATCACCCAGGAGTGCGCCATGTCCGAGCAGTCCACCGACCTGCGCGAAACCGTCCGCCGGCGCTATGCCGCAGCAGCCGTACAGGTAACCGAATGCGGCACCGCCTGTTGCGGGCCGGAGCCTGTCGAGGTCGACGAGAACTTCGGATCCACGCTCTACGCGGCCGACGAGCGCGACGCCCTGCCCGCCGAGGCCCTCGCCGCCTCCCTCGGCTGCGGCAACCCCACCGCGGTGGCCGATCTCCACGAGGGCGAGAAGGTCCTCGACCTCGGCTCCGGCGGCGGCATCGACGTCCTGCTCTCCGCCCGCCGCGTCGGCCCCACCGGCAAGGCCTACGGCCTCGACATGACCGACGAGATGCTCCAACTCGCCCTGGCCAACGCACAGAAGGCCAAGGCGACCAACGTCGAGTTCCTCAAGGGCACCATCGAGGCGATCCCGCTCCCCGCGAACACGGTCGACGTCGTGATCTCGAACTGCGTGATCAACCTGTCCACCGACAAGCCCGCCGTCTTCACCGAAACCTTCCGCGTCCTCAGGCCCGGAGGCCGCCTCGGCGTCTCCGACGTGGTCGCCGACGACTGCCTGACCACGGCGCAGCGCGCGGAACGCGGTGACTACGTGGGCTGCATCGCCGGCGCGCTGTCCTTCGCGGAGTACCGCCAGGGCCTGGAGGCGGCCGGATTCACCGACGTCGAGATCACGCCCACGCACCCGGTCGCCGACGGCATGCACTCGGCCATCGTCCGCGCGATCAAGCCCGTATCCGCCACCACACAGCCGTCCGCAACCGCCGAGACCGCCGAGACCGCCGAGACCGCCGACGAGTGCTGCGGCGTCACCTCGTGCTGCACACCCACCGAGCAGTCCGCCGCCCCGGCTCTCACCGCGACCGAGGCCAAGTCGGCATCCGGCTGCGGATGCCAGAGCTGACCAAGTCCCGTGTCTCGGGCCGACAGCTGCGGACCGGTGAGGGACGCCACAAATGAGGCCGCCCAGTGGCGCACGAACGTAGGGAGGGTTACTGTCGACGACAGGGAGAACGACCGGTCTTCCTACCTCTGGTGAAACGGCTCCTCACCCTTCCGGGCGGGACGACCTCCCGGCAGAGAACTGCTGGTGGACCCCTGTGTACGTCGAAGAGAGATCAAAAGTTCCATGAAAGCAACCCGCGCCCCGGCCTGGCCGGAGCCTCGCAAACCGCCGCTGTTTCGCGGGGCTCCGATGGGGTCAGCCGCCCGACCGGATGAGCCGGACCGCGTTCAGCAGGGTCTTGTGGGCGGCCGTCGAGTCGTCCAGGTACCCGGCGGCCATCGCGCCGTCGTACAGCATCAGCAGCGCACCGGCGGCGGACTCCGGGTCGGCGTGACCGAGCCGGGTGAGCAGGTCCTGGAACAGGGCGCGGATCCAGTCCCGGTGGGTGGTCACCAGGCCGCGTACCGGATGGGTGGCGTCCGGGTACTCGGCGGCCGCGTTCAGGAACGGCGATCCGCGAAAGCCGCGCTCGCGGGCGTGCTCGGCGATGGCCTCGAAGACCAGGTCGATCGCCTCCGCGGGCGGGTGCGCGGCGGCCAGTGGTTCGGCCACTTCCTTGTAGTAGGCGTCCTTGGTCAGCAGGTAGGCCACGACCAGGTCGTCCTTCGAGGCGAAGTGCCGGTAGAAGGTCGCCTTCGTCACCCCGGCCTCGGCGATCAGCCGCTCCACGCCGATCGCGCGTACGCCTTCGTAGTAGAACAGCCGCGACGCGGCCCGGACCAGGCGTTCGCGCGGCGGTAGTTCTCCCTCGGTCCTGTTCTCCCGGCGCGTGGTGTCGGTGGCCTTCTGCCCAGTGCTGCTCACTCCCCCATTGTGCCTTCGGCCCGGCTTCGAGCGGCCGCCACCCCCGTACGGCCCCTGGCAAACGGCCGTCCTCCTCCTACTCCCGTATCCCGTACGGCCCGCAGCAGCGTGGCTGTTCAGCGAAAGGCTTGAACCCATGACACGTCGTCTTGAAGGAACCGTCGCCCTGGTCACCGGGGCATCCAGCGGCATCGGCCACGCCACCGCCCTGGAGCTTGCCCGCGAGGGCGCCTCCGTGGCCCTGGTCGGCCGACGCGAGGATCGGCTCGCCGACCTTGCCTCGGAGATCTCCGGCGTCGGCGGCAAGGCCCTGGTGGTGCCCGCCGACATCACGACCGCCCAGGCCGCCGCGGAAGCGGTCGAGCGGACCGTCGAGGGCCTGGGCCGCCTGGACACGCTGGTCAACAACGCCGGACTCATGCTGCTCGGGCCCGCCCCCGGTGCGGACCTGAACGACTGGCGGCGCATGATCGACATCAACCTCATGGGCCTGATGTACACCGCCCACGCGGCGGTCCCCCATCTGGTGAAGGCCGCCGCCGAACAGCCGCGTCAGGTCGCCGACATCGTCAACATCGGCTCGCTCGCCGGCCGCAACGCCTACGCCATGTCCGCCGTGTACAGCGCCACCAAGTTCGGCGTCGGTGCCTTCAGCGAGGCGCTGCGTCAGGAACTGGCACGCCAGCACGTCCGCGTGTCCGTCATCGAGCCGGGCAGCGTCGACACCGAGCTGCGCACGCACAACCCCGACGTCATCCAGCAGCACATCGTCGCCGCCCTGGGCGACATCGAGCGGCTGCAGAGCCAGGACATCGCCGACACCGTCGGCTACATCGTCACCCGCCCCCGGCACGTGGCCGTCGCCGAGCTGCTCGTACGCCCCACCGAGCAGGCCTGACCGCCGAACCCGCGGCCAACTCCGCGGCAAACAAGGCGTGATGGAGCCGAAGCGGATCCTCGCCGTGCAGCACCAGATGGTCCGACAAGCGGTACGCGACTGCATGAACCCCATATTCATGCCGAAGCCGCAAGCAGCAAACCACTCCGAATGGGCAGTGGCTCACCGCGACGACATCCGCCACGCCCGCGCCCACCACGATCAGGGCACCGGACACGACTGAGCCCCCTCCCGTTTCGGAGGGGGCTCATGCAGCACATCGCCGACTTCAGCGGTCGCTCACTTCAGTGCGAGTGCCCGCCAGGACTGGGCGCAGCGTTCTTGACCGTCAGAGGCAGCAGCTTCTTACCGGTCGGGCCCACCTGAATGTGGGTGTCCATCTGCGGACACACCCCGCAGTCGAAGCAGGGCGTCCACCGGCAGTCCTCGACCTCCGTCTCGTCGAGGGCGTCCTGCCAGTCCTCCCAGAGCCAGTCCTTGTCCAGACCCGAGTCCAGGTGGTCCCAGGGCAGGACCTCCTCGTACGTCTTCTCGCGCGTCGTGTACCAGTCGACGTCCACGCCGAAGGCGGGCAGCACCTTGTCCGCGCAGCTCATCCAGCGGTCGTACGAGAAGTGCTCGCGCCAGCCGTCGAAGCGGCCGCCGTCCTCGTAGACGGCGCGGATCACGGCGCCGATGCGGCGGTCGCCGCGGGAGAGCAGGCCCTCGACGATGCCCGGCTTGCCGTCGTGGTAGCGGAAGCCGATCGAGCGGCCGTACTTCTTGTCGCCGCGGATCTTGTCCCGGAGCTTCTCGAGACGCGCGTCCGTCTCCTCCGCCGACAGCTGCGGCGCCCACTGGAAGGGGGTGTGGGGCTTGGGGACGAAACCGCCGATCGAGACCGTGCAGCGGATGTCGTTGGAGCGCGAGACCTCGCGGCCCTTGGCGATCACGTTCATCGCCATGTCGGCGATCTGCAGGACGTCCTCGTCCGTCTCCGTGGGCAGGCCGCACATGAAGTACAGCTTCACCTGGCGCCAGCCGTTGCCGTACGCCGTCGCCACCGTCCGGATGAGGTCCTCCTCGGACACCATCTTGTTGATGACCTTGCGCATGCGCTCCGAGCCGCCCTCGGGGGCGAAGGTCAGGCCGGAGCGACGGCCGTTGCGCGTGAGCTCGTTCGCCAGGTCCACATTGAAGGCGTCGACCCGGGTGGAGGGGAGAGAAAGGCCGATCTTGTCTTCCTCGTACCGGTCCGCCAGGCCCTTCGCGATGTCGCCGATCTCGCTGTGGTCCGCCGAGGACAGGGACAGGAGGCCGACCTCCTCGAAGCCCGTCGCCTTCAGGCCCTTCTCGACCATCTCGCCGATGCCGGTGATCGAGCGCTCGCGCACCGGGCGGGTGATCATGCCCGCCTGGCAGAAGCGGCAGCCGCGTGTGCAGCCCCGGAAGATCTCGACCGACATGCGCTCGTGGACCGTCTCGGCCAGCGGCACCAGCGGCTGCTTGGGGTACGGCCACTCGTCCAGGTCCATCACCGTGTGCTTGGACACGCGCCACGGGACACCGGACTTGTTCGGTACGACACGGGCGATACGGCCGTCCTGGAGGTACTCCACGTCGTAGAACGCCGGGATGTACACCGAGCCCGTCTTCGCGAGGCGGAAGAGGACCTCCTCGCGGCCGCCCGGCCGGCCCTCCGCCTTCCAGTCACGGATGATCTTCGTCATGTCCAGCACGGCCTGCTCGCCGTCGCCGATGATCGCCGCGTCGATGAAGTCCGCGATCGGCTCGGGGTTGAAGGCCGCATGGCCGCCGGCCAGGACGATCGGGTCGTCCAGCGCACGGTCCTTGGACTCGAGCGGGATGCCCGCCAGGTCCAGGGCGGTGAGCATGTTCGTGTAGCCCAGCTCCGTGGAGAAGGACAGCCCGAACACGTCGAAGGCCTTCACCGGGCGGTGGCTGTCCACGGTGAACTGCGGGACGTCGTGCTCCCGCATCAGCGCCTCCAGGTCCGGCCACACGCTGTACGTGCGCTCGGCGAGGACGCCCTCCTGCTCGTTCAGTACCTCGTAGAGGATCATGACGCCCTGGTTGGGCAGACCGACCTCGTACGCGTCCGGGTACATCAGCGCCCAGCGGACATCGCAGGACTCCCACGGCTTGACCGTGGAGTTGAGCTCTCCGCCGACGTACTGGATCGGCTTCTGCACATGCGGGAGCAGAGCTTCGAGCTGCGGGAACACTGACTCCGCGGCCGCAGCGACTTCGGCAGACATCTCGCGAACCTTCGTGGGATGGGCTGAACTGACAGGGGTGACCATCTAGCCTAACGCGACCGCGAGACCACCCCGACCGATCAGCGACCCCGGCGACCGCTCAGACCTCCATCCCGCCCGCGGTCTCCGCCCATGCCGCGGGCAGCGCCGCCTCGACGGCCGCCGCGCGCTGCTCCTCACGCCCGTAGAGCACGCCGTACGTGAACGAGCTCTCCCCCGCCGCATGCGCCACGGCGGACAGCTCGCGCAGGGTCTGGCGGGTCATGACGCTGTCCTGGTGGTCGCCGAGCAGGCCCTGCAGGGACTTCATCGACTTGACCAGGGCGGTCGCGGAGCCGCCGAGCGCCGGTGCCGCCGCCTCCGCCGCGTAGCGCGTGCGCTTGGCCTTCTTGCGCGCCTCGTGCAGGGCCAGGTCGCGGTCCTGGCCGGGCTCGAGCTCGATGGCCTGCTCCACCAGGCCGGAGAGCTTTCCGAAGTCCTTGCGTACGACCTTGGTGATCACCTTTTCGGGCTTCCCGGCGGCCGCCTCCAGCAACGGCGGGTCCTCGACCAGTGCGTCCAGGCTGTCGAGCAGGGTCAGATACCGCCTGGAGTCCAGGACGCCGGTCAGCCGGCGTCGCGAGCCGCCGCGCCGGGCGTTCATCCACATGCGCAGCCGGGTCCGGATCGGGCCGGAGACCAGCGTCCGCGGCAGCTCGCCGAGGGCCGCCGTCAGGCGCTCGGTCAGCACCTCGTGGTCCCGGTCCACGCCGAGCTCGCCGGCCAGCCACTTCAGTTCCTCGCCGATCGGATCGGTGACGGTCCGGTCGAGGACCTTCCCGTACGAGCGGAACGCGCTGCGCATCCGCCGCGTGGCGACGCGCATGCGGTGCACGGAGTCGAACACGTCCTGCCGTACCGCCGGATCGAGCTCGACGATCGCGTCCCGCTGCTGGCGCACATAGGCAAGGACGTGATCGCCGGCGGTCACCGGGTCCTTGGCCTGCTGCTGCTTCTTCTTGCCCTTCTTCTTCGGCGCGGTCTCCGCGAGCGCCCGGGCCAGCTTCGACGCCGACTTGGACGGCCGTACGCCCGTCTTGCGCAGCCGCTTGTCGACCTTGTCGAGGAAGGCCGGGTCACCGCCGTCCGCGAGCTCGACCTCCATCTCGGTCCACTGGGCGGTGGCGCCGTCGCCGCCCAGCCGTTCGGCGTGCACGGCGTCCACGCTGACCTCGGCGAGCAGCTGTCCATCGGCGTCGACGAGGTCGCGGACGTCGCGGTCGGAGCGCAGCCGCACCACTGGCAGCAGCTCCGCCTCGCGGACGCGGGAGCGGACGAGACCGGCGAGGGTGCGCGGGACGGTGTCGGAGAGCGGGGCCTGGATCTCGTCGCGGACGCCCGGCGCCACCGGGAATTTCAGGTGCCAGCCCGCGTCGGAACCACCGGTGCGGCGGCGCAGGGTGATCGCCGACGCGGCCAGGCGCTCGTCCGCGGTGTCGTAGTAGGTGGCGTCCAGACACGCGACACCCTTGTCGATGACAGCCGCGACACCGGCGACGCCGGTCAGGTCGGGCAGGCCGCTGTCGTCGGACTCGTACTTCCGCTCGATCTCACGCTTTGTGTCCGCCATGACCTGAATCTAGTGGGATTCCACCCCGGACGGCAGAGGCCCCCGAAGGTGAATCCCGGGCAAACTCAGGAGCAACGGGCGGTTTCCCGCACCGACATGCGTTCCTGCCACGCCATGCGTTCCTGCACAGTCACGCGTTCCTAGGCCGACATGGGTCTCTGCACCCTGATGGACTGCAGCAGCCCCACCGCCACCCACACCGCGAACATCGACGAGCCGCCGTACGACACGAACGGCAGCGGCAGGCCCGTGACCGGCATGATGCCGAGGGTCATGCCGACGTTCTCGAAGGACTGGAAGGCGAACCAGGCGACGATCCCGGCGGCCACGACCGTCCCATACAGCTCGGTCGAGTCGCGGGCGATGCGGCAGGCCCGCCACAGGACCACACCGAGCAGGAAGATGATCAGCCCCGCGCCGACGAAGCCCAACTCCTCGCCCGCCACCGTGAACACGAAGTCCGTCTGCTGCTCGGGCACGAACTGGCCGGTGGTCTGCGAGCCGTGGAAGAGCCCGGCACCGGTCAGGCCGCCCGAACCGATCGCGATACGCGCCTGGTTGGTGTTGTAGCCGACGCCCGCCGGGTCGAGGTCCGGGTTGGCGAAGGCCGCGAAGCGGTTGATCTGGTAGTCGTCCAGGATGTGCAGTTGCCACACGGCGATCGCGCCGATCGCGCCCGTCGCGATGAGGCCGAACACCCACCGGTTGGAGGCACCGGAGGCCAGCAGCACGCCGAGGATGATGATCACCATGACCATGACCGAGCCCAGGTCCGGCATGAGCAGGACGATCAGGATCGGTACGGCGGCCAGGCCCAGGGCCTGCAGCACCGTGCGGTGGTCCGGGTACTTCTTGTCGCCGGCGTCGACCCGTGCCGCCAGCAGCATCGCCATGCCGAGGATGATCGT
Organism: Streptomyces sp. NPDC047043; assembly: GCF_040644055.1. Taxonomy (NCBI): domain Bacteria; kingdom Bacillati; phylum Actinomycetota; class Actinomycetes; order Kitasatosporales; family Streptomycetaceae; genus Streptomyces; species Streptomyces sp. NPDC047043. The sequence goes on along the minus strand of NZ_JBEYVO010000003.1, from coordinate 345,466 downwards.
GATCTTCACGAACTCCGAGGGCTGGAGCGAGAAACCGCCGCCGAAGACGATCCAGGAGTGCGCACCGTTGACGGTCGAGCCGAGCGGCGTGAGCACCAGCAGGATCAGGAAGACCGAGGCGCCGTAGAGGATCGGGACGGCCGTGCGCAGGGTGCGGTGGCCGAGCCAGACGGTGCCGATCATCAGGGCGAGCCCGATGCCGGTGTTCATGAGGTGCCGGATGAGGAAGTAGTACGGGTCGCCCTGGTTGATCTCGGTGCGGTTGCGGGTCGCCGAGAAGACCAGGACCGAGCCGATCGCCGACAGCGCGATCGCGGCCAGCAGTATCGGCCAGTCCAGTCGGCGGGCGAGCGAGTCACGGGCGAACACCCGTGTCCAGCGGGCGCGTTCGGGTCCGTACCCGGAGACGGAGAAGCTGTTGACACCGGTCATGTGAGCATCCTCCGGCTCCCCCTCTTGCGCGGCCGCCTGCGTGTGTTCCGGTTGGTCGCGGTGGGCGAGGCGGTGGTGGCACCCGGCTGCGTCTCGTCGGGGGCGGTGGCGCCCTTCTCGGTCGCCTTCTCCGCCGCCTTCAGGTCCTTGACCGGGTCCTTGGAGATCTTCGGGGAGGCGATCGTGCCGTCCTTCTGGATCTTGGGCAGGCCCTTCTGCGGGCTGGGCAGCAGAGCCTTCTTCTTGTCGATCGAGCCGTCGGACTGAACGCCGTACAGAGCGCTGTAGATGTTGCGGACGGCCTCACCGGAGGCACCGGAACCGGTACCGGCCTGGGAGATCGTCATGACGACCGTGTAGTCCTTGGAGTACGTGGCCAGCCAGGAAGTCGTCTGCTTGCCGTAGACCTCCGCGGTACCGGTCTTGGCGTGCAGCGTGATCTTGTCCTGCGGCCAGCCCTGGAACTTCCACGCGGCCGTACCGCTGGTGATGACTCCCGCGAGCGCCTTGTCGATGCCCTTGTGCGTGGCCTGGCTGATCGGGAGCTTGGCCTTGACCTGCGGCTTGATCTCCTTGACGGTCTTGCCGTCGGCGCTGACGATCGCCTTGCCGATGGTCGGGACGTACTCGGTGCCGCCGTTGGCGAGGGCCCCGTAGATCATGGCCTCCTGGATCGGGGTGAGGAGGGTGTCACCCTGGCCGATGGAGTAGTTGATCTCGTCGCCCTCGCGCATCTTGTTGCCCTCGAGGCAGTTCTCGTAGGCGATCTTCTCGACGTAACTGCCGTTCTTCTTGCCGGTCTTGCACCAGGAGGCCTTGTTGGCCTTCCAGTAGGACTCTTTCCACTGGCGGTCCGGGACGCGGCCGGTGACCTCGTTGGGCAGGTCGACGCCGGTCTCCTTGCCGAGGCCGAACTGGTGGGCCGTCTTGAAGAAGTAGTCCTTGGGCTCACCCTTCTTCGGGTTGATGCCGCCGTCCTTCTTCCACTCCCTGTCGGCGAGACCGTAGAAGACGGTGTCGCAGGAGACCTCGAGCGCCCGGCCGAGCGAGATGGGGCCGAAGCTCTCGCCCTCGAAGTTCTTGAAGACCTGGCCGCCCACCGAGTACGAGCTGGTGCACGGGTAGCCGCCGTCCCACTCGTAGCCGGCCTGGACCGCGGCGGCGGTGGAGATCACCTTGAAGGTCGAACCGGGCGCGGACTGACCCTGTATGGCCCTGTTGAGCAGCGGGTAGTCGGAGTTCTTGCCGGTGAGCTGCTTGTAGTCCTTGGCGGAGATGCCGCCGACCCACACGTTCGGGTCGTATGTCGGCGCGGACGCCATGGAGACGATGCGGCCGGTCTTGGCCTCCATCACGACGACGGCACCGGAGTCGGCCTTGTAGTTCTCGCCGGTGATCTTGTCGAACTGCTTGCGGGCGGCCTTCATCGCTTCGTCCAGCTGGTACTCGGCGACCCGCTGGACGCGGGAGTCGATGCTGGTGACGAGGTTCGAACCGGGCTCGGCGGCATCGGACTCGGCCTTGCCGATCACACGGCCGAGGTTGTCCACCTCGTAGCGGGTGACGCCGGCCTTGCCGCGCAGCGCCTTGTCGTACTCGCGCTCCAGGCCGTTGCGCCCGACCTGGTCGGAGCGCAGGTAGGGCGAGTCGCTGTCCTTGGCCTGCTGGATCTCGCTGTCGGTGACGGGCGAGAGGTAGCCGAGGACCTGGGCGGTGTTGGCCTTGCCGGGCGCGGGGTAGCGGCGCACGGCCTGGGGCTCGGCGGTGATGCCGGGGAAGTCCTCGGCGCGCTCGCGGATCTGCAGGGCCTGCTTGGGGGTGGCCTCGTCGGTGATGGGGATCGGCTGGTACGGCGAGCCGTTCCAGCACGGCTGGGGGGTCTTGGCGTCGCACAGCCGGACCCGCTGCATGACTTCCTTGGGCTTCATGCCGAGGACCGCGGCCAGCTTGGTGAGGACCGCCTTGCCGTCGTCCTTCATCTTCAGCAGGTCGGTGCGGGAGGCGGAGACCACGAGCCGCGTCTCGTTGTCGGCGAGCGGCACGCCGCGCGCGTCCAGGATCGAGCCGCGGACGGCGGGGTCGACGACCTGCTGGACGTGGTTGCCGGACGCCTCCTTCGCGTACTCGTTGCCCTCGCGGATCTGCAGGTACCACAGGCGGCCGCCGAGGGTGCCGAGCAGGGAGAGGACGAGGATCTGGATGACGACGAGTCGGATCTGGACGCGTGGTGTCCGACCGGTCTCGGGAATGTTGGTCATGTGTGGCTGCCTCCCCCTCTCAGTGCGCGGACGTGTGTGCGCTTACGCATGATGAACGACGGGCCTGTGAGGCGTCGTTCCGCGAAAAGTGCCCCGTTCGAGTGAACTCCCCGGCCCTCACAGCCGCTTGACCCCCTTGATGCGCCCCACGCGCGCGGTACGGGTCCGGGCCTTGGTCTTCAGACCGCCGAGGCCGCCGCGCGAGCCACCGATCTTCAGGCCCGTACCGGCGGAGATCCAGCCGGAGGAGATGTCGGTGGCCTTCTTGGACGAGGAGGTGCTCTCGGCGAGCGGGTCGTTCTCCGCGCGCCGGGCCAGGAACATGATCCCGGGGACCACGAAGGGCGCGAGGAGCAGGTCGTACACGGCCGCCGAGAACAGCAGGCTGACCAGGCCGACATGGCGGGCGGCGGTGTCGCCGACGAGGGCGCCCACACCGGCGTACAGCAGAGTGGAGCCGACCGCGGCGGCGACCACGACGAGCATGGGGCCGGTGGCCGATTTGAGCCGGCCGTTCTCCGGTTTGACCAGCCCGGCGAGATAGCCGATGACGCACAGCACCAGGGCGTAGCGCCCGGCGGCGTGGTCGGCGGGCGGGGCGAGGTCGGCGAGCAGGCCGGCGCCGAAACCGACGAGGGCGCCGCCGACATGGCCGTACACCAGGGCGAGGCCCAGCACGGTCAGCAGCAGCAAGTCGGGGACGGCGCCCGGGAGATGGAGGCGGGCGAGGACGCTCACCTGGAGCACCAGGGCTACGACGATCAGGGCCGAGGAGAGCAGGATCCGGTTGACACGCATGAGGGACTCAGCTCCTACTGCTGCTCTTGCTGCTGGCCGTCGACGGGCGCGGTCGCCGACGGCGTGACCGTGACGGTGACCGTCGGTGTCGGGGTCGGCTTGGGCTTCTTCGGGAGCACGGTGTCGCGCGGGTCCTTCTTCGGGGCCTCGACGACGACGCCGACGATGTCGAGCTTGGTGAAGCCGACGTACGGCTTGACGTAGATGGTGCGGGTCAGGCCGCCCTCGGAGGGTTCGACGCGGGAGACGACACCGACCGGGACGCCGGGCACGAACGGCTTGTCGGCCTGCGAGCCGAAGGTGACGAGCCGGTCGCCCTTCTTCACGTCCGCCTTGCCGTTGAGGAGTTCGACGCGCAGCGGGCGGTCGCCCTGTCCGGAGGCGAAGCCGAGTTCGTCGCTGTTCTCCATGCGGGTGCCGACGGTGAAGTCTGGGTCGTTGGCGAGCAGGACGGTGGAGGTGTCGGGTCCGACGGTGGTGACCCGGCCGACCAGACCGTCGCCGTTCAGCACGGTCATGTCCCGCTTGATGCCGTCGTTGGCACCGATGTCGATGGTGATCGTCCAGGAGAAGCCCTGGGCCGCTCCTATGGCGATGACCTGCGCGCCCTTGATGCCGTACTGGCCCTCGGCGGAGACCTTCAGCATCTTGTCGAGCTGCTTGAGGCGGCTGGAGTTGCGGTCGTCGCTGCCGAGCTTCGCCTTGAGGGCGGCGTTCTCCTTCTCCAGCCGGGCCAGCCGGTCGTGCCGGGTGCCCGAGTCACGGACCGCGGAGACCGCGTCGCCGACCGGATTGACCGCGGACGACACCCCGTCCTCGATCGGGCCGAACACCGTGGCCGCGACCTGTCGGGCGCCGTCGACCGGTGAGTCCTCCCCGCCGCGGATGTCCACCGTGATCAACGCGAACGCGATGGCGATCAGCAGCACCAGGAGCAGCCGGCTCTCTCGTGTGTCCCTCACGTGCGGCGGCCGTGCCTTCCTCATAGGAATGTGCAGGTATGGGGGGTGAGCTTTATGGGCGAGCTTATGCCTCTATATCAACGATCCGCCGCACGAGAGGAGATCATCTCGTACGGCGGAATCGAAGAGTTACGTCATCTGCGCGGCTGGGCGTCCAGCACCTGCTGGAGCGCCTCGAACTCCTCGACGCACTTGCCCGATCCGAGCGCCACGCTGTCCAGCGGGTCCTCGGCGATGTGGATCGGCATGCCGGTCTCACGGCGCAGCCGCTCGTCCAGACCGCGCAGCAGCGCGCCGCCGCCGGTCAGAACGATTCCGCGGTCCATGATGTCGCCGGACAGCTCCGGCGGGCACTTGTCGAGGGTCGTCTTGACGGCGTCGACGATCGCGTTGACCGGTTCCTCGATCGCCTTGCGGACTTCGGCGGCGGAGATGACGACGGTCTTGGGCAGTCCGGAAACCAGGTCCCGGCCGCGGATTTCGGTGTGTTCGTCAGCGTCGAGGTCGTACGCCGAACCGATCGTGATCTTGATCTGCTCGGCCGTCCGCTCACCGAGAAGAAGGCTGTACTCCTTCTTGATGTGCTGGATGATCGCGTTGTCCAGTTCGTCGCCCGCGACGCGGATGGACTGGGCTGTGACGATGCCGCCGAGCGAGATGACCGCAACCTCAGTGGTGCCGCCGCCGATGTCCACCACCATGTTGCCCGTGGCCTCGTGGACCGGCAGGCCGGAACCGATGGCCGCCGCCATGGGCTCCTCGATGATGTGCACCTGACGGGCGCCGGCCTGGGACGACGCCTCGATGACGGCACGACGCTCGACGCCCGTGATGCCGGAGGGCACACAGACGACGACCCGCGGACGAGCCAGATACCGCCGCTTGTGGATCTTCAGGATGAAGTAGCGGAGCATCCGCTCGGTGATCTCGAAGTCGGCGATGACACCGTCCTTCAGCGGACGTACGGCAACGATGTTGCCGGGCGTGCGCCCGATCATCTTCTTCGCTTCCGCGCCGACCGCGAGAATCCCACCGGTGTTGGTGTTGATCGCGACGACGGACGGCTCGTTGAGTACGATCCCGCGACCCCTGACGTACACCAGCGTGTTGGCGGTCCCGAGGTCGACAGCCATGTCACGGCCGATGAACGACATTGAGTTCCCCATCAGGATTCGTCTGGCCTTCCTGGTAGCTTTTGAGGGCTTTTCAGGTCGGCGAAGTGGGTGCTGTGACGTGAAGGCTTCCATCGTAGACGCGCCTGCACGAACACCGCGCGAGGGTCTTCGCCATTGTCAGCAGATGATGTGGTGCCTCGCTTGTGGAGACGTCCCATCGGGGGCACTCGTTCCCCCGATCGGCACGCATATGCCAGGGGACGGCCGGATTTGCTCGGCCGTCCCAGGTCAGGCGTGTGGGTGAGGTGACGGTGCCTCAGAAGAAAATCGTTATACGGGGTTTTCAGGCGCGGCCGGGGAAGAAGATCTTCACCTCGCGCTCGGCCGACTCCTCGGAGTCGGAGGCGTGGATGAGGTTCTCGCGGACGATCACGCCGTAGTCCCCGCGGATGGAACCGGGGGCGGCGGCGATCGGGTCGGTCGGCCCGGCCAGCGCACGCAGCCCCTCGATGACCCGCTCGCCCTCGACGATCAGCGCGACGACCGGACCGGAGGCCATGAACTCCACCAGCGGCTCGTAGAACGGCTTGCCCTTGTGCTCGCCGTAGTGCTGCTCGAGGGTGTCCTGGTCCAGGGTGCGCAGCTCCAGTGCGGTGATCTGCCAGCCGGCCTTGCGCTCGATACGGCTGATGATCTCGCCGGTCAGGCCACGGCGGACTGCGTCGGGCTTGAGCAGGACGAGGGTGCGCTGGCTCACGACTGGGCTCCTATTGATCAAGAGTGTGCGGGGTGTTCGAAGGTTACAGGGCGTGTCCGGGGCCGGGTTACGCAGCGTCAGGTGTGGAGGAGGCGGCCTGGGCCGCGAAGCGGGCCTTCGCCTCGTCGATCTTTCTGCCGTAGTGCACCGAGGCCCACCACAGGGCCGCGAAGATCGCGCCCATGAAGAACATGGTCGGGACGACGAACCCGGAGGCGATGAGCGCGACCTGGAGGGCCCAGCCGAGGGCGATCCCGCCCGGCCGCGTCACGACACCGCACAGCACCAGGCACAGGAACATCGCGATGCCGCTGACCGTCCACACCGTCGACACCGACAGGTCGGGGTCCTTCATGGCGACCAGTCCGGCGAATCCGATCACGAAGAGCTCGCCGATCAGGGTCGAAGCACAGAGCGTACGCACGGGTTGTCAGCCCCTCCCCAGCAGCAGTCGGGCCTCGCCGACGGTGATGACGGAGCCGGTGACGAGCACACCGCCGCCCGCGAACTCGCCCTCCTCCTCGGCCAGCGTGATCGCGGCCTCCAGGGCGTCCGGCAGCCGCGGCTCGACCTGGACGCGCTCGTCGCCGAACACCTCCACGGCGATGGCGGCGAGTTCGTCGGCGTCCATCGCGCGATGGCTGGAGTTCTGCGTGACGACGACCTCGGCGAAGATCGGCTCGAAGGCCTCGAGCAGCCCTCGTACGTTCTTGTCGCCGCTCGCCCCGACCACGCCGATCAGGCGGCTGAAGTCGAAGGCCTCGCCGATCGCCTCGGCGGTGGCGCGGGCGCCGGCCGGATTGTGGGCGGCGTCCAGGACCACGGTGGGCGAGCGCCGTACGACCTCGAGCCGGCCCGGCGACGAGACGGCGGCGAAGGCCTTGCGGACCGTGTCGATGTCGAGGGGCTCGGGCCGCTGGGAGCCGACACCGAAGAAGGCCTCCACGGCGGCGAGTGCGACGGCGGCGTTGTGCGCCTGGTAGGGGCCGTGCAGCGGGAGGTAGATCTCCTCGTACTCACCGCCGAGACCGCGCAGGGTCAGCAACTGCCCGCCGACGGCGACCTGCCGGGCGACGACGCCGAACTCCAGGCCCTCACGGGCCACGGTGGCATCGACCTCGACGGCCTTCTTCAGCAGCACCTGGGCCGCGTCCACCGGCTGCTGGGCCAGGATGACCGTCGCGTCCTGCTTGACGATGCCGGCCTTCTCGGTGGCGATCGCGGCCGGCGTCTCACCGAGCCGGTCGGTGTGGTCGAGGTCGATGGGGGTGACTACGGCGACGTCCCCGTCGATGACGTTCGTGGCGTCCCAGGAGCCGCCCATCCCCACCTCGACCACGGCGACGTCCACGGGCGCGTCCGCGAAGGCGGCGTACGCCATGCCGGTCAGCACCTCGAAGAAGGACAGCCGGTACTCCTGCTGCGCGTCGACCATCTCGATGTACGGCTTGATGTCCTCGTACGTCTCGATGAACCGCTCGGCGGAGATCGGCGCCCCGTCGAGGCTGATGCGCTCGGTGATCGACTGGACGTGGGGCGAGGTGTAGCGGCCCGTGCGCAGCTCGAAGGCGCCGAGGAGGGCCTCGATCATGCGGGCGGTGGAGGTCTTGCCGTTGGTCCCGGTGATGTGGATCGAGGGGTACGAGCGCTGCGGCTCGCCCAGCACGTCCATCAGCGCGGAGATACGGCTGACCGACGGCTCCAGCTTCGTCTCGCCCCAGCGGGTCGCGAGTTCCGCCTCGACCTCGCGCAGCGCCTTGTCGACCTCGGGGTCCTCGGGACGCGCCGGCACGTCCGTGCTCGGGGCTCCGCCCTGGGTGCGCAGGGTACGGCTGCCGGCCTCGATGACCGCGAGGTCGGGGTCGCGGTCGGTCTCGGCGTCGATGATCTCGTCGAAGGGGTCGCTGTCGCTCACGGGGTTCAGTCTACGGACGACCACTGACAGACGTAGGCGAAGGCCCCCGGAGCTCTCCGGCTCCGGGGGCCTTCCGCCACGCAGTACGGCTCAGGCCTCCGGCAGGCGGTCCAGCTGGGCCTGGATCCGGGTGATGTCCTCCTCCGCCTTGGCCAGGCGGCCTCGGATCTTCTCCACGACGTTGTCGGGGGCCTTCGCGAGGAACGCCTCGTTGCCCAGCTTGGCCGTGGCCTGGGCCTTCTCCTTCTCGGCCGCCGCCAGGTCCTTCGCGAGGCGCTTGCGCTCCGCCGCGACGTCGATCGTGCCGGAGAGGTCGAGGGCCACCTCGGCGCCGGAGACCGGCAGGGTCGCCGTCGCCGTGAAGGACTCGCCCTCCGGCTGCAGGCGCAGCAGCTGGCGGATCGCGGCCTCGTGCGGGGCCAGGTCCGTGCCGTCGAGGGTCAGGCGGGCCGGGACGCGCTGGCCCGGCTGCAGGCCCTGGTCGGCACGGAAGCGGCGGACCTCGGTGATGACGGACTGGAGGGTCTCGATCTCCCGCTCGGCGTCGGCGTCACGGAAGCCGCTGTCCTTGGGCCAGTCCGCGACGACGACCGACTCGCCACCCGTGAGGGTGGTCCACAGCGTCTCCGTGACGAAGGGGACGACCGGGTGCAGGAGCTTGAGGGTGACGTCGAGGACCTCGCCGAGGACGCGCTTCGAGACCTCGGCCGGCTCGCCGCCCGCCTGGAACGTCGTCTTGGACAGCTCGACGTACCAGTCGAAGACCTCGTCCCACGCGAAGTGGAAGAGGGCGTCGGACAGCTTGGCGAACTGGAAGTCCTCGTAGAACGCGTCGACTTCGGCCACGACGGAGTTGAGGCGGGAGAGGATCCAGCGGTCGGTCGAGGACATCTTCGACGCGTCCGGCAGTGGTCCCTCGACCGTCGCGCCGTTCATCAGCGCGAAGCGGGTGGCGTTCCAGATCTTGTTGGCGAAGTTGCGGGACCCCTGGACCCAGTCCTCGCCGATCGGCACGTCGACACCCGGGTTCGCGCCACGGGCCAGCGTGAACCGGAGCGCGTCGCTGCCGTACTTGTCCATCCAGTCCAGCGGGTTGACCGCGTTGCCGAAGGACTTCGACATCTTCTTGCCGAACTGGTCGCGGACCATGCCGTGCAGGGCGATGGTGTGGAACGGCGGGGTGCCGTCCATCGCGTACAGGCCGAACATCATCATCCGGGCGACCCAGAAGAAGAGGATGTCGTAGCCGGTGACCAGGACGGAGTTCGGGTAGAACTTCGCGAGCGACTCGGTCTGTTCGGGCCAGCCGAGCGTGGAGAAGGGCCACAGGCCGGAGGAGAACCAGGTGTCGAGGACGTCGGTGTCCTGACGCCAGCCCTCACCGCTCGGGGGCTCCTCGTCGGGACCGACGCAGACGACCTCACCGTTCGGGCCGTACCAGACCGGAATGCGGTGGCCCCACCACAACTGCCGTGAAATGCACCAGTCGTGGAGGTTGTCGACCCAGTCGAAGTACCGCTTCTCCATCTCCTGCGGGTGGATCTTGACCTTGCCCTCGCGGACCGCGTCACCGGCGGCCTTCGCGAGCGGGCCGACCTTGACCCACCACTGCATGGACAGGCGCGGCTCGATGGTGGTCTTGCAGCGCGAGCAGTGGCCGACGGAGTGGACGTACGGCCGCTTCTCGGCGACGATCCGGCCCTCGGCGCGCAGCGCGGCGACGATGGCGGAGCGGGCCTCGAGCCGGTCCAGGCCCTGGAAGGGGCCGTGGGCGGTGATGACGGCGTGCTCGTCCATGATCGTGATGGCCGGCAGGTCGTGGCGCTGGCCGATCTCGAAGTCGTTCGGGTCGTGGGCCGGGGTGACCTTGACGGCGCCCGTGCCGAACTCCGGGTCGACGTGCTCGTCCGCGACGACCGGGATGGAACGGTCCGTCAGGGGCAGCTTGATGAGCTTGCCGACGAGGTGCTTGTAGCGCTCGTCCTCGGGGTGAACGGCGACGGCCGTGTCACCGAGCATGGTCTCGGCGCGGGTCGTGGCGACGACGATGGTGTCGTCCCCCTCGCCGTACTTCATGGAGACGAGCTCGCCGTCGTCGTCCTGGTACTCGACCTCGATGTCCGAGATCGCCGTCAGACAGCGCGGACACCAGTTGATGATGCGCTCGGCGCGGTAGATGAGCTCGTCGTCGTAGAGCCGCTTGAAGATGGTCTGGACGGCCTGCGAGAGGCCCTCGTCCATGGTGAAGCGCTCACGGGACCAGGCGACGGCGTCACCGAGGCGGCGCATCTGGCCGCTGATCTGCCCGCCGGACTCGGCCTTCCACTGCCAGACGCGCTCGACGAACGCCTCCCGGCCGAGGTCGTGCCGGGACTTGCCCTCCTTGCCGAGCTCGCGCTCGACCACGTTCTGCGTGGCGATACCGGCGTGGTCCATGCCCGGCTGCCACAGCGTCTCGAAGCCCTGCATGCGCTTGCGGCGCGTGAGGGCGTCGATGAGGGTGTGCTCGAAGGCATGCCCGAGGTGCAGGCTGCCCGTGACGTTCGGCGGCGGGATGACGATGGTGTACGACGGCTTGTCGCTCTTCTCGTCGGCCTCGAAGTAACCGCGCTCTACCCAGCGCTCGTACAGCGGCCCCTCTACGTCGGCCGGCGCGTACTGGGTCGGCAGTTCGGTGTTGGGCGCTGGTGGCTGCTGCTGAGCGTTCTCGGTCACGGGCTCAGTTTAGGGGTGTCACGGGGCAGTCCCGAAACGCGTTTGTTCTGTAACGGTGCGCCCCCCGCCGGAACGCGCGCTCGGGGTCTGGGCCAGGATGTCAGGACCACATAAGGCATCTGGAGGGGAACCCAGAAATGAGTCACAACCAGCCGGGCCCGTACGGCGGGCAGCCCCAGCAGCCCGGACCGTACGGCCAGCCGGGCCCCTACGGCCAGCAGCCGCCGCAGGCCCCCCAGCCCGGCTATGGCTACCCTCAGCAGCCTCCGCAGGGCCAGCCCGGCTACGGCTACCCGCAGCAGCCCCCGCAGGGCGTGCCGCAGCAGCCGAACCCGTACGGCCAGCAGCCGCCCTACGGCCAGGACCCGTACGGCCAGCAGCAGTACACGGTCCCGCAGCCGCCCGTGCCCGGCGGTGGCGGCGGCAAGAAGACGGGCCTGATCATCGGCGCGGTGGCGGTCGTGGCCGCGATCGGTGTCGGGGCGTACTTCGTGATCGGTGGGGGTGGCGGCGCCGGCGGCGGTGGCATCACGGACGACGGTGCGCACAAGCTGACGACGCCGGCGAAGGTCATCAACAACACGTACAAGAAGTCGAACAGCGCCGACAGTTCGGACTCGTTCAGCGACGACGACAAGGCCGACTTCGAGAAGTGGGGCGTGAAGGACCCGAAGAGCGTCAGCGCGGGCTACTCCAAGGGCACCGGGCTGTCCGCCTCGAACCTGTCCTTCGGCGGCGTCTACGGCACCATCGACGACCCGGAGGCCGTCGTCGACGCCATGTTCGCGAAGATCAAGTCCGAGTCCACGAAGGACAAGGACACCAAGGGCAAGCTCCTCGGCAGCCCGGAGGAGGTCCACCCGGAGGGCTTCTCCAACGGCATCATGAAGTGCCAGGTGGCCGAGTTCGAGAACGACGAGGCCTCGTCGACGAGCGCCGGTGCCGCGAAGACCTTCAAGATGCCCATCTGCATCTGGGGCGACCACAGCACCGTCGCCGACGTCACCACGTTCAGCTTCGCCTCCATCGCCGCCGGGTCGAGCCCGTCGATCGACGACACCGCGGCCCTCGCGGCCAAGCTCCGCAACGACGTGCGCGTCAAGGCCTGACGGGCGCCGTACGCCTCAACTGCGAAGGGGCCCCGGTCGGTTGACCGGGGCCCCTTCGGGTGTCTGCGGTGCGGCGGTTACGCCGTCTTCTGCTCCCCCGGCCCCCGCCCGTTGCGCGCGTCCCGCGGGATCAGGGTCGGGTTCACGTTCGAGTGGACGACGTCCGCCGTGATGACGACGCGGGCCACGTCCTTGCGGGACGGGACCTCGTACATCACCGACATCAGGACCTCTTCCATGATGGCGCGCAGGCCTCGCGCGCCCGTCTGGCGGAGGATGGCCTGGTCGGCGATGGCCTCCAGGGCCTGGCGCTCGAAGTCCAGTTCCACCCCGTCGAGTTCGAAGAGGCGCTGGTACTGCTTCACCAGGGCGTTGCGCGGCTCGACCAGGATCTGGAGGAGGGCTTCCCTGTCGAGGTTGTGGACCGACGTGATGACGGGAAGTCGGCCGATGAACTCGGGGATCATGCCGAACTTGACCAGGTCCTCCGGCATGACGTCCTCGAACTGGTCCTTGGCCTCCAGCTCGCGCTTCGAGCGGATCGTCGCGCCGAAGCCGATGCCCTTCGCGCCGGCCCGGGACTCGATGATCTTCTCCAGGCCCGCGAAGGCGCCGCCCACGATGAACAGCACATTCGTCGTGTCGATCTGGATGAACTCCTGGTGGGGGTGCTTCCGCCCGCCCTGCGGGGGCACGGAGGCAGTCGTGCCCTCCAGGATCTTCAGCAGGGCCTGCTGGACGCCCTCGCCGGACACATCGCGCGTGATCGACGGGTTTTCACTCTTCCGCGCGACCTTGTCGATCTCATCGATGTAGATGATGCCCGTCTCGGCCTTCTTGACGTCGTAGTCCGCCGCCTGGATGAGCTTCAGGAGGATGTTCTCGACGTCCTCGCCCACGTAACCCGCCTCCGTCAGCGCCGTCGCGTCGGCGATGGCGAACGGGACGTTCAGCATGCGCGCCAGCGTCTGGGCGAGGAGGGTCTTGCCCGAGCCCGTGGGGCCGAGCAGCAGGATGTTGGACTTCGCCAACTCGATCGCGTCGTCACGGCCGTTGCCGCCGCCGTTCTCGCCGGCCTGGACGCGCTTGTAGTGGTTGTAGACCGCTACCGAGAGGGCCTTCTTGGCGGGCTCCTGGCCGACCACGTAGCCCTCGAGGAACTCGTAGATCTCGCGGGGCTTGGGGAGTTCCTCCCAGCGCACCTCGCTGGTCTCCGCGAGCTCTTCCTCGATGATCTCGTTGCAGAGGTCGATGCACTCGTCGCAGATGTACACACCAGGCCCTGCGATGAGCTTCTTGACCTGCTTCTGGCTCTTGCCGCAGAACGAGCACTTGAGCAGATCGCCGCCGTCACCGATGCGTGCCACGGTGTGCTTCCCCTTCGCCTGGGAGACGCCTAGGTCCAGCGGCTCCTGGTGCTGCCTTAATCCGACGGTACCTTGCCGGGCCCCCCGTTCGGGCCCCCCTTGGCGCGGTTCACTTTGACGTGCAGCGTGTCAAAGCACACCAACCGGGCCAAGGGGCGGCAGACAATACAGCCTTCCGACTACCGAACGGCCGAGTTGTTCATCTTCCGGGTGGAGATGATCTGGTCGATCAGGCCGTACGACAGCGCGTCCTCGGCCGTGAGGATCTTGTCGCGCTCGATGTCCTCGCGGATCTTCTCGATCGGCGTCGTCGAGTGCTTGGCCAGCATCTCCTCCAGCTGCGAGCGCATCCGGAGGATCTCGTTGGCGGCGATCTCCAGGTCGGAGACCTGCCCGCGGCCCGTCTCGCTGTACGGCTGGTGGATCAGCACGCGGGCGTTCGGCAGCGCCATGCGCTTGCCCGGCGAACCGGCGGCCAGCAGCACGGCGGCGGCGGAGGCCGCCTGGCCCATGCAGACCGTCTGGATGTCCGGCTTCACGAACTGCATCGTGTCGTAGATCGCAGTCAGCGCGGTGAAGGAGCCGCCCGGACTGTTGATGTAGACCGAGATGTCCCGGTCGGGGTCCATCGACTCCAGGCACAGCAGCTGCGCCATGACGTCGTTGGCGGAGGCGTCGTCGATCTGCACGCCGAGGAAGATCACGCGCTCCTCGAAGAGCTTCGCGTACGGGTCGTACTCGCGGATGCCCTGCGAGGTGCGCTCGACGAAGCGCGGGATGACGTAGCGGGACTCGGCGGCGGGACCCGTGTACTCGGCGCGCGTGCGGTCGTACAGACCGCTGCCGGGGAAGTCGTTCACTGTCTGTCTCCTAGGAGCTGTGGCGGTCGGCTGGGGGGCTTGCTGGGGCCGATTCGGTCCCACGGGGCGGTCAGGCCCCGGTGCCGCCGCCGCCCGGGATGCCGGCAGCCGTGCTGATGACGTCGTCGATGAGGCCGTACTCCTTGGCCTCCTCGGGGTCGAACCAGCGGTCGCGGTCCGAGTCACGGGTGACCTGCTCGACGGTCTGACCCGTGTGCTGGGCCGTGAGCTCGGCCATGCGCTTCTTGGTGTGCAGCAGTCGCTCGGCGTGGATCTTGATGTCCGACGCCGAACCGGCCAGGCCCGCGGAGGGCTGGTGGATCAGGATCTCGGCGTTCGGGAGGGCGAAGCGCTTGCCCGGGGTGCCCGCGCTGAGCAGGAACTGGCCCATGGACGCGGCGAGGCCCATGGCGATCGTCATCACGTCGTTCTTGATGAACTGCATGGTGTCGTAGATCGCCATGCCGGCCGTGATCGAACCGCCGGGGCTGTTGATGTAGAGGTTGATGTCCTTGTCGGGGTCGGCCGCGGCAAGGAGCAGCAACTGTGCGGTGATCTTGTTCGCGATGTCGTCGTCGACCGGCTGGCCGAGGAAGATGATCCGCTCGTTGAGCAGCCGGTTGTAGACCTGGTCGCCGAGGCCACCGCCGATGGAGGGCTCGCCGGCGGCGGAGGGCATCAGATTCGTCACGTATCCACCTGCTCGTCTTACGACGGCGTCCGGCCGTCTCACGTGTTCTGCCGGGGCGTGGGGCTGTCCGGCGGTTCGCCGACTTCCCTGCCCTCGTACTCATGGACCCTAACGCGCTGGTCCCTTCGGGGAATCCCGCAGAGGGGGGTGTTCGCCGGGGGCGTAGCGCCACGGGAAGCCGGAAGGGCCCCGGCGACATACGTCCCCGGAGCCCTTCCTACGACGTGCCAGGCGCCGTGGGCGTCAGCCCTCGGTCTTCTCGTCGGTGGCCTCGACGGCGTCGCCCTCGGTGGCCTCGGCGGCGACCTCGGCGGCCGACTCGACCTCGTCCTCGTCGTCCAGGTCGATGACCTCGCCGTTGGTGTCCTTGACCGTGGCGGCCTCGACGACGACCGCGAGGGCCTTGCCGCGGGCGACCTCGCCGACCAGGAGCGGAACCTGGCCGCCCTCGACGACCGCCTGGGCGAACTGGTCGGGGGACATGCCGGAGGAGGCCGCGCGGCGCATGAGGTGCTCGGTGAGCTCCTCCTGGTTGACGTTCAGCTTCTCCTGCTTGACGAGCTCGTCGAGCACGAACTGGGTCTTGATGCCCTTGACCGCGGCTTCCTCGGTCTCGGCGTCGAACTCCTCCTCGGTCTTGCCCTGGATCTCCAGGTACTTCGCGAGGTCGAGGCCCATCTGGCCGAGCTGGTGGTGCTCGAGGTTGTGCTTACGGGTGTTGATCTCGTCCTCGAGCAGCTTCTCGGGGACCGGGACCTCGACCAGCTCGAGCAGCTTCTCCAGGACGCGCTCCTGGGCCTGCGTGGCCTGGTCGTACTGCTTCGTGTTCTCGAGGCGCTTGCGGCTGTCGGCCTTGAGCTCCTCGAGGGTGTCGAACTCGGAGGCGAGCTGCGCGAACTCGTCGTCCAGCTCGGGCAGTTCGCGCGCGGCGACCTGGGTGACCTTGACGGTGACCTCGGCCTCCTTGCCGGCCGCGGAGCCGCCCTTGAGCTCGGAGGTGAAGGTGGCCTCGCCACCGGCCTCCAGGCCCTTGACGGCGTCGTCGATGCCGTCGAGGAGCTCGCCGGAGCCGATCGTGTAGGAGACGCCGCTCGCCACGCCGTCCTCGAGGACCTCGCCCTCGACCTTGGCCTCGAGGTCGATGGTGACGACGTCGCCGTCCTCGGCGGCGCGCTCGACCGGCGAGGTCGAAGCGAAGCGCTCGCGGAGCTGCTCGACGGACTTCTCGACGTCCTCGTCGGTGACCTCGACCGCGTCGACCTCGACCTCGATGCCGGAGTAGTCCGGGATCTCGAGGGTGGGGCGGATGTCGACCTCGGCCGTGAAGTTCAGCGTCTCGCCGTCCTTCAGCTCCGTGATGTCGACCTCGGGCTGGCCGAGGACGTTGAGCTCGGCCTCGTTGACCGCCTCCGTGTAGAACTTCGGAAGCGCGTCGTTGACCGCCTCCTCCAGGACCGCACCGCGGCCGAACCGCTGGTCGATGACGCGCGCCGGGATCTTGCCCTTCCGGAAGCCCTTCACCGTGACCTGCTGGTTGATCTTCTTGTACGCCGCGTCGAGGCTGTCCTTGAGCTCCTCGAAGGGCACCTCAATGCTGAGCCGAACCCGGGTCGGGTTCAGGGTCTCGACGGCGCTCTTCACGGTTCGGTCTCCTTGGGGCTGACTTTAGGGATCGTGCCCGGCTGAGAGACACACGGGCATGCAGCTTGCATAGTAACGGCAGCGACGACACGCCCCAAAGGCGATCAAGCGAGGTGATCGCGCCTGTGGCCGGTGTTGACCGGTCGTGGTCGGGGTGGCGGGATTTGAACCCACGGCCTTCCGCTCCCAAAGCGGACGCGCTACCAAGCTGCGCCACACCCCGTCTGGTGCGACACGTAGGGTACATGGCCGCAGGCAGTGCGGCTGCCGCATTTCCCGAGCGCTCGTAAAGAGGCGGTGCGGGCGGGAATGGGGTGTGCGGCGAGGCGGGCCGACCCGCTACGATGCCTTCAGTGCCGCGGTCATCTGACCTGCGGCGCGTGCTGTGCGGGCGTAGCTCAATGGTAGAGCCCTAGTCTTCCAAACTAGCTACGCGGGTTCGATTCCCGTCGCCCGCTCCATACGGCTCAGGGCCAGGTCAGAGGATCTTTCCTCCGCCTGGCCCTGATCGTTTCCGGGGGGGTCCGTTCTTCTCCGTGTCCCCCACGTGCCCCTTCGGCGCCCCGATCTGACGCTGTCCGTTGTCAGAAGCGAGCCGTAGAGCTGGCGCGCGGTGGACGTCAGTTCGCGCTGCGTGATCGAGCCAGCGGCGTACGGGCCGAACAGCACCTTCCCAGCAGCCGTTCGCGACCGCGGGTCGGTGGGTGGCGAACCGTTCCTTCTTTCTGAAAAGAACTCAAACGACAACCCTCTCGACTCTTTACGCATTGGATGCTGCGCAGTTGGCTCTAATTACAAATACCGTCTCTAAAACTTTTACCAAATTGCCTCACTCGTTTGCCGCGCATCTGGGGAAGCGCGAAATGCGTTAGCGGACCATGACGAAAGCACGTCTCTTTTCCTCGCCCCGCTCCGGAGGGACGGCCGAGCATCTCCCCGCTCCCCGTGGCGTGGCGGTAGGGCGATACATCTTCACGCCTGCCGCGGCGTACTCATCGCCCGAGGCCAGCGGCACCCTGCACGTGGACGGCGCGAAGGTCGAACTGCGGGTCACCGAGCCGCTGCTCAGTGAGCTCCTGACCCTGCTGGACACGGCCCAGGAGGAACTCAGCCAGCGGTGGAACAGACAGGGGCGTTCCGATTGCCACGCAACCCGCATGTGACGGGGGGCGGGTTTCGTGAATCACGATTATCCGGATCACTGGTTCACCCGGGATGATCGTTATCCCGGCAGGTACGCCGGCGGACAGTCGCCCGGTGGGAACAGGGGTTCTGCAAATACCCTGCATCCAATGGCGCCCCCGGACGAGAGCTGGGACCCGGTCGAGGAACTCACCCACCTCTTGCAGGATGTCGCGACAGCAGAGCAGGGAACTGCCGTGCCGCCCCCTCGTGGCAAGCCGTCCTCCCCCGACGTCGGCGGCGCCGACGTCCCGATGGACAACCTGGTACAGCTCACTGCCGAGTTGCCGCCCATCCGGCGCTTCTCTGCCGGGCATCGGAAGGTGCGGGCCCGCAAACTGCACTTCACATGGCTGCAGACTGTCAGCTTCGTGATCGCCGCGTTGGCAGCCGTGATCGTGTCGATGGTGAGCGTCTTCGGCGGCATTGTGGCTTACGCACCGCTGCAACACGTCGCTGCGGGTTCACGCGGTGCCACGGCTCACGCCTGGCCTCTACTGATCTACGGCCCCTGGATGGTGGCCTCGCTCTCCATCCTGCGGACGGCCCTGCACCAACGGCGTGCGATGCACTCCTGGTTCGTCGTTCTGCTGTTTTCCTCTCTCGCGATAATCCTCTGCATGGCCGAGGCCGAGAGGACCTTCACGAGTGTCGCCGCAGCCGCCTTGCCGGCCATCGCGTCCCTGGCCTGCTTCCAACAACTGGTCCGACAGATCACACTGACCCGGCCACCACGCCAGAGAACCTCCCGACGCCGTCAGCGCCACACCCCCAGACATCCCGAGCCCGCGAAAAGCAAGAACGATTAGCCTCGCGCTCCCTCTCCTCCGGATGCGACCAGGGCCGGGACCGAGGTTTCTTCCTCCGTCCCGGCCCTGGTCGCTTCGGGTGCCGTTCAGGCGAGGCAGCGGGCGAGCAGCCAGCGTGCCTCGTGGGCGGACAGGGTCAGGGCGTCCTCGTGTCCGGCGTCGATGACCAGCACGACCTCGTCGCTCGGCCAGTGGGCGGCGAGCTGCCGCAGGGTGATGGGCCGGTAGCAGGGCACCTGGGGGAAAGCGCTCAGGAACCGCTCCTCCGAGGTGAAGACCATGACCTTGGGGGCGTCGTTCACGCTCTCGATCACCGGCAGCACGAACCGCACGAACTCACTGCGGTCACGCGTGCAACGGATCCCGCTGACCGCAGGGATCAGTACGTCGCAGCCCGACAGCGCCTCCAGGGCCCCGCGGTCCGGAGCTGTGGCCAGATCCCGCAGAGCGTCCCGGGCCACGGCCTCGAAGAGCTCAGCGGGGATCTCGTTCATGGTGCACACCCTTGCGAGCCGGTCACTCCACGACGCCCCTCGTCTACCCGCGATCGCCCCGAACATGCAGCGGGCCGACCCCGGTGCGGCCGCTTTCAGAGATGCCGCACGTCCACGCTGTACACCGAGCGGATGCCGTACGGGACGTAGAGCGCATCGCCCTGGAGGGTGAGGGAGGCGCCGGTGTCGGCGGTGACCGGGTCGGCGGCGGTGCCGCGGCCGGGGATGCTCGCGACCTCGCGGCCAGTGCGGCGCTCCAGGACGGCCAGGCGGCCGCCCGGGGAGGCCAGGTAGACGCGGTCGGCGGAGGCGAGGGGCTTGCCGGGGAGTTCCACGGAGGTGTGGGAGGTCCACAGGCGGCGGCCGGTGAGCGGGTCGACGGCGTGGAGCTCGCCGCTGCGGAGGCTGTAGTAGAGGGTGCCCCGGCTGAGGGTGACGGTGGCGGCCGCGGTCTCGGTGCGGGCCAGGGGGACGATTGCGGCCCTGCGGCGGGACGGGTCGATCAGGGTCAGCCTGCGGTACTTGGTGCCCTCGTCGGCGTTCTCCACGAACAGCATGCGGTCGCCCACCGCGCCTGCCGGTGTCAGCAGGCCGGACGCCGACACCGTCCACAGGACCCGGCCGGTGGTGGGGTCGAGCCGGGAGACCCTGGTGCGCTTGGCCTTGGCGGCGGTGCACACCAGGTAGCCCTGGCCGGCGTGGGCGTGCAGGGTGCAGCTGTCGGGGTCGGGCAGCGCGCGGTGCCACAGCACGGCGCCGGTGACCGGGTCGAGCAGCATGTACCGGTCGGCCTTGGCGCCGGTCACGGCGAGGACGCCGGACGAGGTGAACGCGGCGGTGCCGTCCGCGACCGAGGGGGCCACGGACCCGTCCCCGTCGCCGGTGTGGGCGGTCCAGCGGAGGGCGCCGGTGCGGGTGTCGAGGGCCTGGATGCGGTAGTCCCAGGTGGCGTTCTCGCCGTTGGGCCTGGACTTCTGCTCGTCGCCCATGACGTAGACGCGGTGCGCGGAGGCGCCGAGGATCCCGCCCTCGTAGGAGTTGCCGTTGGGGTCGGGGGTCGGGTCGACCGTGCGGATCCAGGCGACCTTGCCGCTGGCGAGGGAGTAGCGGGCGGCCTGGATGTCGTCGCCTGCGCAGATCAGGCCGCCGTCCAGGGCGCGACAGGCCGGGAAGAGGCCGCCCTCGCTGCTGGAGTTCTTCACGACCTTGGCGTGCCAGGCCCGCCAGCCGGCCGGGAGGTTGCTCGGCGCCGGGCCGTCTCCGGTCAGCTGTACGGCGGCCACGGAGGCCGTGACGGCCAGGAGTACGGCTCCCGCGGCGGCGGCCGGCCATATGCGTTTACGGCGCCTGCGCGGCCGTAGCAGAAGGTTGTCCGGTTTCGTGGGGGCCGAGTCCGGGCGGGGGTCGGGGAGGTGGCCGTCGCGCAGGAGGGTGAGGAGTTCGTCGGCGGTGGGGCGGGACTTGGGGTGCTTGGTCAGACAGAGGCAGACGAAGGGGAGCAAATCCTCGGGGACGTCGGCCAGTTCGGGCTCGCCCTCGACGACCTTGACCGCGGTCTCGTAGGGGCTCGGGCTGTCGAAGGGGCCGCGGCGCGTGGCGGCGTACGCCACGACCGAGCCGAGGGAGAAGATGTCCGCGGCCGGGCCCACCTCGTGCGGGGACGAGAACTGCTCGGGGGACATGAAGGGCGGGGTGCCCATCACGCGGCCGGTCTGGGTGAGCACGTCCTGGGCGGCGAACTCGGCGGCGCGGGAGATGCCGAAGTCGATGACGCGGGGACCGTCGTCGGCGAGCATCACGTTGGCCGGCTTCAGGTCGCGGTGGACCACGCCCGCGCGGTGGATGTCGCGCAACGCCTCGGCGAGCCCTGCGGCCAGTTCGCGCACCTTCGGCAGGGGCAGCGGGCCGTGGCGGCGGACGTGGGTGCCGAGGTCCTCGCCCGGGATGTAGAGCGTGGCCATCCAGGGGCGCGGCGCATCGGCGTCCGCGTCCACGACAGGGGCCGTGAAGGCGCCGCTGACCTGACGGGCGGCGGCCACCTCGCGGCTGAAGCGGGTCCGGAACTCGTCGTCGTCGGCGTACTGGCCGTGCACGACCTTGACGGCCAGGCGGCGGCCGGAGGCGGAGCGGGCGAGGTACACCACGCCCATACCGCCGCTGCCGAGGCGGTCCTCGATGCGGTAACCGCCCACCTCCGCCGGGTCCGAGTCGCGCAGCGCCATCCCCGTACGTCCCCCCGTCCGCATCGCCGCCCCCCGACGGCCGAGCGTAGCTCCCCGGATCAGACTCGCATCAGAAACTGATCGAGTTGATGGTCTCCGCTATCGAGTTGAGGAATCGGTTGATCGACGGGGCCATGCCGGTCGAGGCGAGGAAGAAGCCGAAGAGCACCGCGACGATGGCGGGACCGGCCTTGATGGATCCTCCCCGGATCAACACCACCAGGATGATCGCCAACAGAAGCACCACTGACAACGAAATGGCCACAACTGATCACACCCTACGGTCGGTCCGCTCTCCCGGCCCGGGGGTGCCAGCCCCGCGCACCCCCGCCAGAACCATCGTGCCACCAACAAGGCCCGCGTATGCGGCCCGTGAGGCATCGTCGGCCACACCTGTGCCGTACCTTTGCCCGACCCATGGCCGAACCATGAGGACGCGCCCCCGCGCGAAGCCTCAACCCCCGCCCGCCGCACAGCAATTCGACGATGTAGCCGCACAGGGAATTCGGTGGGATCGTTTCCATGTCCACACAACGCGTTCGCAGGTATTTCGAATTGTCGCCACGGACACATCCGAGCCGCCAACGACAGCCCCACAAAAGGTCAATGAAGCGGACATTCCACCAGAGTCGCCCCCTGGTCATATGCCCCGTTTAGTCGGGATGAGTCGTGACAACCAGGACATGTAATGGTGTGTTGACCGTCACCTCCACAGAGGCGTCAACTTCCGTTAATCACGGGTACTCGAAGCCAATAAGCAGGAATGACGTGGGGAGTTTTACGAAAACCCACAGCGAACGCTAGGGTGCCTCAGATGTTTCACGCTGCCTCGTCCCCCGCACGTGCAGCGAGGTCCGGGATCGTCTCCCCCAGTTTCTGGGGGGAGGGTCTGTGACGAACTCGTTGCGACCGCACGGCCACAACAGAGCGCCGCTCCCTCCGGCACAGCCGCCGGCGTCGGGAGTGCCGAGTCCGCGCTCACCGCAGGAACAGCAGACCCAAACCCCCAAACCCGGCAGACAACGCGACGCGTTCTTCGACAACGCGAAGTACCTGGCGATCGTCCTGGTGGCCATGGGCCACTCCTGGGAACCGCTCAAGGGTGACAGCCGCATCCTGGAGGGCGTGTACACCGTCGTGTACAGCTTCCACATGCCGGCGTTCATCATCATCTCCGGCTACTTCTCGCGCAGTTTCGACATGCGCCCCGACCGTCTGCGGCGGCTGGTCACCGGCGTCGTCGTGCCGTACGTCCTCTTCGAGACGGCGTACAGCCTCTTCAAGCGCTACGGCGACCACGACCCGGGCATGACCGTCAGTCTGCTCGACCCCTGGTATCTCACCTGGTTCCTGGTCGCGCTGTTCGTCTGGCGGCTGACGACTCCCCTGTGGAAGAGCCTGCGCTGGCCGCTGCCCGTCGCGCTCGGGATCGCGATGTTCGGGTCCGTCTCGCCGGAGATCGGCAACGACCTGGACCTGCAGCGGGTCCTGCAGTTCCTGCCGTACTTCGTGCTGGGTCTGTGCATGAAGCCCGAGCACTTCCAGATGGTGCGCACGCGCAGGATGCGGATCCTGTCGGTGCCGATCGTCGCGGGCGCGCTGGCCGTCGGCTGGTGGGCCGTGCCGCGCATGGACACCGCGTGGTTCTACCACCGTGACGCCGCACAGGAGTTGAACGCGCCGTGGTGGACCGGGCCGGTCATGGTGCTCGCGCTGTTCGGCTGCTCGCTGCTGCTGACCGCCTGCTTCTTCGCCTGGGTGCCGCGCCGCAAGATGTGGTTCACCGCGCTCGGCGCCGGCACGCTCTACGGCTACCTGCTGCACGGGTTCCTGGTGAAGGCCGGTGACTTCTACGGCTGGTTCGACCACAAGTGGCTGCACAAGCCGCTCGGCGAGATCTTCGTGACGCTGGTCTTCGCCGCCGCGGTCACCGTGCTCTGCACTCCGCCGGTGCAGCGGATGTTCAAGTTCGCGATGGAGCCCGAGATGAAGTGGGCCTTCAAGCGGGACGCGGCGGAACTGGCCCGGCAGCGGGAGCGGGCCGAGCAGCGCGACCAGCGCGAGAAGGTCCCGGCCTAGTCACTCTTCAGACCGAGAAGTGCGCGCATCCGGGCGTACTTCTCGGTCAGTCGTGTGCGGGTGACCTCGTCGGTGAGGCGGGCCAGGCGGGACGGGTCGGCGTTGTGGGCCAGGTCCGCCTCCTTCACCAGGAGCGCGCCCGGTGTGGCGAGGATGCGCGCGGCGTACTCCTCCGGCCCCTCCCCCGCCCGCTTGGTGACGGCAAGCACGATGTCCTTCGTACGGCGGCTCAGCGCGGCCTCTTTCAGCCACTGCTCGGAGAGTGCGTCGTCCTCGACGGCGTCGTGCAGCCAGGCCGCCGCGATCTGTTCCTCGTCGCCGCCACGCGCGCGTACGCCCTCGGCGACGGCCTTGAGGTGTTCTGCGTAGGGCCGTCCGGCTTTGTCGGTCTGCCCTTCGTGGGCGGCGCGAGCCACGGCTTCCACTTCGGCCAGGGTCAACTGAGGGGTGTGCGTCACTCCTCCAGTGTCTCCTTACGGAGGGCCGCGCGGGCCGGGAGGGTCGCGGCCGTCACCCCGAGGACGACGATCGCGCCCGCGAAAGTGCCGTACACCAGCGGGGGTATGTACGGTCCCTGCCCCGTCAGCCCCTTCATCAGCGGCACCAGCGTGGCGAGGGCGATCACCGTGCCGAGGGCGATGCCCGCGAGGGCGACCAGGAGGGCCTCCCAGCGGATCATGCGCAGGACCTGGCCGCGGGTGGAGCCGATGAGGCGGAGCGTGCCGAGTTCGCGACGGCGGTCGAGGACGGTCATCACCAGGGTGTTGACGGCGGCGACGGCCGCGAAGCCGCCGAGCACTCCGGCCATGACGGCGTTGGCCCAGGCGTTGAGCTCGCGGTCCAGGGACTGGGCGGCGGTGTAGTCGGCGCGGTCGAGGACGGTGCCGAGCGCCTTGAGACCGGCGGCGGTTCCGCCCTTCGTCCACAGCTCGGTGTCGTAGGCGGAGGTGACGTGGCCGGCGAGGTCTGCGCGGGCCATGGTGACCTGGGAGAGCCCCATGCCGCGTCCGTACGTCGCTGTGATCACCGGCGAGGCCTTCGTGCCGTCGGGCAGGCGGAGGTGGAGGCGGTCGCCGACCTTGACGTGGGAGTTGTCGGCGAGGGTCTTGTCGACGGCCGTCTCGCCGGGTTCGAGGGTCAGTCGGCCGTGTTCCACGTCCAGGTCCTGTACGGCGGTCAGATCGTGGACCGAGCCCGTGACGCCCTGCGCGGTGGCCGGTTCCAGGCCGCCGGTGGCCGGGACGAGCACGGCGGTCTTCAACAGGCCCACGGCTGACGTGACTTCGGGGGCGCGCTCGGCCCGTCGCACGGCGTCCGGGGCCAGGCCCGGGTCGGCGGTGACGATGTGGTCGGCGCGGATGCCGGCGTGCTGCTGGTCGGCGGTGACGTGGTCCGTGCTGGTCTGCATGAAGATCAGCACGGACGAGAACGCCATGGCGAGCACGATCGGGGTGATCGCGGAGGCCAGACGGCGGGCGTTGGTGCGGGAGTTGGCGGCCGCGAGCACCGCGGAGGCGCCCGCTCCGCGCAGCGGCAGGCCGAACAGGGCGGCGCAGGCCCGGGCCACGAACGGGCCGAGCAGGGCCACGGCGAGCATGAACAGGAAGACGACTCCGAGGGCCGCGTTGGCCGCGTCCTCGCCGGTGAGGGAGGCGGAGAGACCGGCGCAGACGATGCCGCCGGCCGCGGCCGCGATGCCGAGCGGTGTGCGGATCCAGCCGGGGCGCAGCCGCTCCACGGACGCCTCGGTCAGGGCCTGGCCGGGCTTGATGCGGGAGCTGCGGTGGGCGGCCATGTAGCCGGAGAGCAGGGCCGTGAGGAGGACCGCGCCGACGGCCGAGACGAGCGGGATCCAGGAGACGGAGAGGTGGACGGGCTCCGGGATCGCCCCCTTGTCCTTGAGCTGCCCGAACCACCAACGGGCCAGGGCGATTCCGGGCAGACAGCCGAGGGCGCCCGCGAGAGGCGCCACCAGGAGGGTCTCGGTGGCTATCGTGCGGCGGATCTGGCGTGGGGTGGTGCCGATGGCCCGCAACAGGGCGAATTCGCGGGCGCGTTGGCCCACGCCGAGGGCCACGGTGCCGGCCGCGGTGAAGACGGCGACCATGGTGGCGATGCCGCCGAAGGAGCCGCCGATGCCGATGAGGGTCTCCCTGGCCTCGGTGAGGGCGGGGGTCTCCACGGTGCCGCGGTCGTCGCCGGTGTGCAGCTCGGCGTGTTTGCCGAGGGCTTGCGCCACCTGGGACTTGAGGGTGTCGGTCGGGACGCCGGGCTCGGGGAGTACGGCGATGGCGTCGATGCGGTCGGGGTGGCCCGAGCGTCGCACGGCTTCGTCGTCGGTGAACCAGGCGGTGCTTTCACGGGCGTTGGCGGTCCCGGAGACACGGTAGGTGTGGCGGCCGTCGGGGGTGGTGAGGGTGATGCGGTCGCCCACGGTGCCCCGGTTCACGACGACCTCGCCGGGGCCGGGGGCGTGGCCCGCGGTGAGCTTTTCGCCGGTGAAGGCGGTGGAGGACCAGTTGTGGGCGGTGAGGGTGGTCGAGTGCGGGCCGCCGATGGGGAACGTGACGTCGGCCACTGCTGTGCGGGCGCCGGGGGCCGAGGCCGCCTTCGCGACCAGGGAGGCGTCCACGCGGGCGCGGTCGGGGAGCGGTTCACTGTCCGCGTCGTCGCCGTGGCCGTAGGGGGCGCGCTGGTCGGCGGCGGCCACGACGGGGGCGGCGGCGTAGCGGGCGGGCGGGACCGTGGCCCGGATTCCCGTTTCCAGGAGGATGCCGCAGGCCGAGACGACCATGGCGGCCATCGCCAGGGCGACGAAGGTGCCGACGAAGGTCGAGGGGCGGAAGCGCAGGGCCGCGCGGGCCAGGCCGTTGGGGGCGAACATCAGGCTGCCGCCTGTGTGAAGGCGTGCGGTGCCGTGAGGGCCGTCATACGGTCCGCGATCTGTGCCGGGGTTCCGCGGTCCAGGTGGTCCACGATCTCGCCGTCCGCCAGGAACAGCACCCGGTCCGCCCAGGCCGCGGCCGAGGGGTCGTGGGTGACCATGACGACCGTGGCCATGGGGGTCCCCCCGCGCGAGGTTGTTCGAGCGTGGGGGAGGGTGTCCACGGCCTGGCGCAGCAGGGAGAGGATCTCGGCGGCCGTGGTGGTGTCCAGGGCGCCCGTCGGTTCGTCCGCGAAGACCACGTCGGGGCGGGTGACCAACGCACGGGCGATCGCCACGCGTTGCTGCTGGCCGCCGGACAACTGGGCAGGGCGGCGGCGGGCCTTGTCGGACAGGCCGACCTGGGCCAGTACTTCGGCTGTGCGGCGGCGGTCGGGGCGGTGGCCGGCCAGGCGCATCGGGAGGACGACGTTCTGCTCGACCGTGAGGGACGGGAGCAGGTTGAAGGCCTGGAAGACGAAGCCGAGTCGGGTGCGGCGCAGCGCGGTGAGCTTGTTCTCCTTCATGCCGGTGATCTCCGTGCCGCCGAGGCGGACGGTGCCGGTGGTGGGGCGGTCGAGCCCGGCCGCGCACTGCAGGAACGTGGACTTGCCGGAGCCTGAGGGGCCCATCACGGCGGTGAAGGTGCCGGGTCGGAGGGTGAGGTCGATGCCGCGCAGGGCGTGCACTGCGGTCCGGCCTCGGCCGTAGCGCCGGTGCACTCCGTGCAGTTCTACGGCCCAGTCGGCGCGGTCGCCTGCCATGTGTGGTGTCCCTTCCGGTCCGTACGTCGAGGTGGAGCATCACTTCGGTGATGTCTCGAACGTACGGATGCGGAGGGTGCGCGGGCGATGAGGGCGCCTGGCGGATCGGGGCGGGGGTAAACCCCACCGTGGCGTGTCTGCGGGGCTCAGCTCGCGGACAGGTGGGAGGTCGCCGTCGCCATGGCCGTCGGGCCCTCGCGGCAGATCAGCAGCAGGGCCCGGTCGTCGTTCACGTCCTTCGCGACCGCCTCGATGAGGTGCCAGGCGGCGCCGTGGAAGCCGCCGGCCACATACCGGTCGGCCTCTCCGGTGAGGCGGTCGATGCCCTCGACGATGTCGCGGTCGGAGGTCTCCACCAGGCCGTCCGTGAACAGCATCAACACGTCGCCGGGGCGCAGCGAGCCCTTCACGGGGTCGAACTGCGCGCCGTCGTACACACCGAGGAGCGGGCCCTCGGCCGCCTTCTCCTCCCAGCGGCCGCTGCCCGCGCTGAGCTGCAGTCCTGGCGGATGGCCCGCGGAGTACAGCTCGTAGTCGCCGGAGTCGAGGTCAAGGACCAGGTGGATGGAGGTGGCGAAGCCCTCGTCCCAGTCCTGGCGGAGGAGATAGCCGTTGGCCGCCGGGAGGAACGCATGCGGGGGCAGCGAGCCCAGCAGGCCGCCGAAGGCGCCGGAGAGCAGCAGCGCGCGCGAACCCGCGTCCATGCCCTTGCCGGACACGTCCGTCAGGACGACCTCCAGCGTGCGGCCGCCGTTGGTGCGCGCCGCCACCACGAAGTCCCCCGAGAAGGACTGGCCGCCCGCGGGACGCAGCGCCATCTCGCGGTGCCAGCCGGCCGGCAGCTTCGGCAGCTTGCTCTGGACGCGGATGCGTTCACGCAGGTCGAAAAGCATCGTGCCGCCGCGCCGCCACGGCACGCCGACCCGGCTGCGGAACTGGGCGAGGAGCAGGCCGAAGAAGCCGCACGCGGCGACCACGAGCACCACGCCCGGGGTCACACGCGAGGGACCTTCCGTGTACGGGCCCAGCCGCACCGACTCCACGATCAGCGCCGTGGCCGCCGCCGCGTACAGGCCGAGCAGGCTGGCCGGGCGCAGCACCAGGCCGCCCGCGACGATCGGCAGGACCAGCGCGGCCGGCGAGCACCACACCGAGTTGGCGAGCGTCGTGGCCGCGATCAGCGGCACGGTCAGCAGCAGACCCGCCAGTGCGACCCAGTCCGAGCCGTCCCCGCGGAAGTAGTCCACGGCGCTTCTGCGCAGGCCGACGCGGACCCGGTGCCACTCCATCTTCAACCGGGCCGTGAACGTCTCGGCCGCCGCGCGCCGCTCTCGTCCTGCTGCCATTAGTTCGGGACCCTATCCATCGGACCAGCTGCTTGGCACGGGAGGTCCCACTTGTCCCCCGTCCGAGGTTCAACTTCACAGTGAACTTCACAGAAAGCCGTTGCGGGTCCGCCAAGGCGAAATTCCCTCGCTCGTCCCGCATTGCCCTGGTAGGCATGGTTCATGGGGACTGACTTGCGCGTACTGCGCCAGGAGGACTGGGACGAGTGGTACGACAACCTGATCCGCGCCTTCGGCGGGATTCCGGAGTCGGCCGAGGAGCGGGCGCTGTGGCGCGAGCTCACCGAGACGGACCGTTCCATCGGCGCCTGGGACGGTGATCTGTGCGTCGGGACGGCGGGCGCGTTCTCCTTCCGGCTGACCGTCCCGGGCGGGGCCGCCGTGCCCGCCGCGGGCGTGACGATGGTGAGCGTGGCCGCCACGCACCGGCGGCGCGGGGTGCTGACGTCCATGATGCGACGGCAGTTGGACGACGTACGGTCCTGGGGCGAGCCGCTGGCCGTCCTGACCGCCTCCGAGCCGGTGATCTACGGGCGGTTCGGGTACGGCATCGGGACGTACCACGTCAACGCCGAGATCGACACGACCCGCGTACAGCTGTCCGTACCGCCCGGCACGGAAGACGTACGGCTGCGGTACGCCTCGCCCGCCGAGTCGCTGGGCGCGTGCGAGGCGGTGTACGCGCGGCTGGTGGCGCGGCGGCCGGGGATGGTGGCGCGGATTCCGGGCTGGGAGCGGCTGTGGCTGCTCGACCCGGAGAGCGAGCGGGACGGTGCGTCGCCGCTGCAGTGCGTGCTCGCGGAGCGGGACGGCGAGGTCGTCGGATTCGCGCGCTTCCGGGTCAAGGGGGACTGGGAACCCGCCGGCCCCAAGGGCACGGTGATCGCACAGGACGTGAGCGCACTCGACCCGGCGGCGCACGCGGCGCTGTGGCGGTTCCTCTTCGACATCGACCTGACGTCGAAGGTGAGCGCGCGCGGGCGACCGGTCGACGAGGCCTGGCAGCACATGGTGTCCGACATCCGGCGGTGCGCGCTGCGGGTACGGGACTCGCTGCACGTACGGCTGGTGGACGTCGGGGCCGCGCTGGAGGCGCGGACCTACCAGGCGCCGGTGGACGTGGTGTTGGAGGTCGAGGACGCCTTCTGCCCCTGGAACACCGGGCGTTGGCGACTGACCGGGGACCCGAAGGGTGCCTCGTGCGAACGCACGACGGACGCGGCCGATCTCGCCCTGTCCGTACGGGAGTTGGGCTCGGCCTACCTCGGCGGTGTGCCGCTGGTGGCGCTGGCCGAAGCCGGCCGGGTGCGGGAGCTTCGCCAGGGGGCGCTCACCGAGGCGTCGATCGCGTTCGGCTCACCGGTGGCGCCCTGGCTGCCGCACGGGTTCTGAGGGGCCCGTCAGCGGGTCTGGCAGGTGGGGCACCAGAAGAGGTTGCGGGCGGCGAGGTCGGCGGTGCGGATCTCGCCGCCGCAGATGTGGCAGGGCAGGGTGGCCCGTCGGTAGACGTACACCTCGCCGCCGTGGTCGTCGACGCGCGGCGGGCGGCCCATCGCCTCCGGGGTGTGCTGCGGGCGGACGGTGTCGATTCGGTTGTGGCGGACGCCCTCGTGCATGAGCGCGACGAGGTCCGTCCAGATCGCGTCCCACTCGGCGGCGGTGACGTCCCTGCCCGCGCGGTACGGGTCGATGCCGTGCCGGAAGAGGACCTCGGCGCGGTAGACGTTGCCCACGCCGGCGATCACCTTCTGGTCCATGAGGAGTGCGGCGATCGTCGTACGGCTGCGGGAGATTCGCCTGTACGCCGTCTGCGGGGCGGCGTCCTCGCGCAGCGGGTCGGGGCCGAGGCGGTCGTGTATCGCGTTCTTCTCGGCGTCCGTGATGAGCGCGCAGGTCGTCGGGCCGCGCAGGTCGACGTACGACGTGTCGTTCGCGAGGCGGAGGCGGACCGTGTCCGTGGGGGGCGGGACCGGGGCGGCGCCGAAGGCGACCTTGCCGAAGAGGCCGAGGTGGATGTGGACCCAGTCGGTGTCGCGGAAGCCCAGGAAGAGGTGTTTGCCGTGGGCTTCGGTGCGGGTGAGTTCGGCGCCGTCCAGCAGGGCGGCGGCGTCGGAGAACTTGCCCTGGGGGCTGGTCACGCGTGGTGCCGTGCCGGAGAAGCGGTCGGCGTAGTCCGACGCCAGCCGGTGGATCGTGTGCCCCTCTGGCACGGTGCGTGTTCCTTTCCAGCCCCCTGCGGGCGTCAGTCCTGCTGCGGGTGGTGCGACGGGATCGGGGGCAGGTCGCCCGTCGTCTCGTAGTCCGTGAGCATGTCGATACGGCGGATGTGGCGCTCGTCACCCGAGAACGGGGTGCCCAGGAAGGTCTCGACGAACTTCGTCGCCTCCTCCGTGGTGTGCATGCGCGCGCCCACCGCCACGACGTTGGCGTTGTTGTGCTGGCGGCCCAGCGACGCGGTCTCCTCGCTCCACGCGAGCGCGGCGCGTACGCCCTTCACCTTGTTCGCCGCGATCTGCTCGCCGTTGCCGGAGCCGCCGATCACGATGCCGAGGGAGTCGGGGTCCGCGGCCGTCTTCTCCGCGGCGCGGAGGCAGAAGGGCGGGTAGTCGTCCTGGGCGTCGTAGATGTGCGGGCCGCAGTCGACGGGGTCGTGGCCGGCCGCCTCGAGCCACTCGACGAGGTGGTTCTTGAGTTCGAGGCCGGCATGGTCGGAGCCGAGATACACGCGCATGGTTCCGAGTGTGACACGGGTGTTTCTGGGCAGCAGCCCCGGGTGGCGACCAGGAAAAAAGTTAGTTCGACCATAGAACCTCAAGGAAACCTCAAGTAACGATCTGGATTCAAAGGTTCACGAATCCCTTTGCCTCCGTTTCACTGGTCCGACTCGTACGCCGCTCGTACGGGGACCGCTCACCCGGTGCAAAGGAATTCCCCCATGACTGGTCTCCAGGCCGGACTGAAGAACCGACATCTGTCCATGATCGCCATCGGCGGTGTCATCGGAGCCGGACTGTTCGTCGGGTCCAGCTCCGGTATCGCCACCGCCGGGCCCGGCATCCTCCTCTCGTACGCCCTCGTCGGCACGCTCGTGGTGCTGGTGATGCGGATGCTCGGGGAGATGTCCGCGG
Organism: Streptomyces sp. NPDC047043; assembly: GCF_040644055.1. Lineage (NCBI taxonomy): Bacteria > Bacillati > Actinomycetota > Actinomycetes > Kitasatosporales > Streptomycetaceae > Streptomyces > Streptomyces sp. NPDC047043. Next base: position 313,899 of record NZ_JBEYVO010000003.1, on the reverse strand, counting down.
CCAACCCGACCTCCGGCTCGTTCTCCGCGCACGCCGACCGGGCGCTCGGCCGCTGGGCCGGGTTCTCCATCGGCTGGCTGTACTGGTTCTTCTGGGTCGTGGTGCTCGCGGTGGAGGCCACCGCCGGCGCAAAGATCCTGGAGGGCTGGATCCCGGCCGTCCCGCAGTGGGGCTGGGCCCTCATCGTGATGGTGGTGCTGACGGCCACCAACCTCGTGTCCGTCGGCTCCTACGGCGAGTTCGAGTTCTGGTTCGCCGGGATCAAGGTCGTGGCGATCGGCGCGTTCATCGTCGTCGGCGGGCTCGCCGTCTTCGGCGTGCTGCCGGGCGTCGACAGCGACAAGGCGGGTCTCGACAACCTCACCGGCCACGGCGGCTTCCTGCCCAACGGGCCCGGCGCCATCCTCACCGGTGTCCTGCTCGTCGTCTTCTCCTTCATGGGCAGCGAGATCGCGACCCTGGCCGCCGGCGAGTCCGAGGACCCGCAGCGGGCCGTCACCAAGTCCACCAACAGCATCATCTGGCGGATCGGCGTCTTCTACCTGGGTTCGATCTTCGTCGTCGTGACCCTGCTGCCGTGGGACGACAAGTCCATCGCCGAACAGGGCTCCTACGTCGCCGCGCTCGACTCGCTCGGGATCGCGCACGCCGGTCAGATCATGAACTTCATCGTGCTGACGTCGGTGCTGTCCTGTCTCAACTCCGGCCTGTACACGGCCTCCCGCATGGCCTTCTCGCTGGGCGAGCGGGGCGATGCGCCCAAGGCGTTCGCCCGTACGACCTCGCGCGGTGTGCCGCTGGTCGCCATCGTCGCGTCCGTGGTGTTCGGGTTCGTCGCCGTCTTCTTCAACTACAAGTTCCCGGACTCGGTCTTCCTCTTCCTGGTCAACTCCAGTGGTGCGGTGGCCCTGTTCGTCTGGCTGGTCATCTGCTTCTCGCAGCTGCGCATGCGGAAGATCATCCAGGCGGAGGCGCCGGAGAAGCTGGTCGTGAAGATGTGGCTGTACCCGTATCTGACCTGGGCAACGGCCGCGTTGATCGTGTTCGTGCTCGGATACATGCTCACGGACACGGAGCACGACGGACGGGAGACGGTGCTGCTGTCACTGCTGGTCGCTGCGGTCGTCCTCGTGATCGCCGTCGTGAAGCAGAAGGTGGGCGGGGGCCGGGCGGGCCTCGCGGCTGCGGCCTCCGGCGAGGAGCGCGACAAGGTCAAGACCGGCTGACGCGAACGGCGTCAGACCTGCCGGAGGGGCCCGCGGTGAGCACCGCGGGCCCCTTCCGTGTGTTCTTCCGTGTGTTCACAGCACGATGAAGCTGTCCTTGACCTTGTTGTAGGTCTTGACGGCCGCGGTCTCGACGTCCGGTTGGTACCAGATGTTGATCTGGTACGACCTGCCGTCCTGGTTGAAGCCCAGCAGCCGGGCGTGCCAGGGCACGCCGTTGACGGTGACCGTGTACTCCCAGACCACTGCGGGGTTGCCGCGGAACGTCGTCTGCTCGAAGCGGATCTTCTGGTAGTCCTGGCCCTGGCGGGCGTTCCGCTCCGACTGCTCCCAGGTCTTCACCAGGTCGCCGCGTGCGACGGACGACTTGGCCACGATCTCCTGTGCGCCGTCCGGGGAGGTGTAGTGCACCTCCGCCCCCGTCTTCACGTTCCGCTGCCAGCCCTTGGGCGTCGCCCATGCGAAGCCGCCGGCCTCCTGGTGGGTTCCCGGCGGGAGGCTGGGGGGCCTTGATGTGCCTTCGACCGTGGGGGGCCGGCTCGTGGTGGGTGATGTCGTGGAGCCCGCCTTGTCGTCGCCGGGTGACCCGGAGTTCGTCAGCAGGACCACGGCGACGACGGCACCGGCGCCGACCAGACCGGCGGCGGCCACGAGCCCGGTGCGGCGACGGCTGCGACGGGGGGTGGCCGGGACGGCGGGGCCGGGTGGTTCGCCCCGGGGAGTGCGGAGCGGGTGGGGGCCCAGGGCGGGGCGGGTGGCTTGCTCGGCGGTGGACGGCGGACCCTGGCGGGGGCCGGGCTGTGCGCCCTGTCGAGATGCCGGATGCAGGCCGGTTGCGAAGCCGGAGCCGTTCTCCTGCCCGGCGGGCTGCTCGACGAGCGGGTGCTCACGGACGAAGGAGACGCCGGACGGCCGGGGCCCGGGTGGAGCGGAATGGGCAGCGGGCGGCGCGGAGTTGGCGGCGGACGGGGTCTCGGAGCGGACCTCCGAGCGCAGTTCGGAGGGGACCTCGGTGGAGGCGTTGGGGGCCTCGGCGTGCACGAAGGGTTCGGCAGGTTGTGCCTGGGGTGTCTCCGGAGCCGGGGGTTCCGTCGCCGAGGAGTCGGCGGGGGCCTCGTGTGCCGTCGTGTGGTTGTCGAAGGCGTCGCCGGTGCCGCTGCGGGCGGCGGCGCGGTCCCGGCGGAGGTCGTGGGTGTCCGGCAGTTCCTGCGGTATCGCGTCCTGGACGGGCTCGGGCTCGGGTTGCCTGGGGTCGCGGGCGGCTCGTACGAGGCGGGTGTCGAGGTAGGCCGGGGTGGCCGTCTCGTTCGGGACCCAGGGAGCGGGAGGGGTCCCGCCGGGCGTCGCGGATTCGCCGGGCGGCTCGGATTCAGGGGGCGCCGCCTGCCCGTCCTGGGCCCGGCCCTCGGGCTCCGGCTCGGGCTCTGCCGCAGGCCCGGCACCGGAACCCGCCGCCGCTTCGGCCGGCGGTTCCTCCTCACGCGTCGGACGACCGGGATCCGCCCCACCCACGGGAAGGGTCGGCTCGGGTGCCGGAAACGCGACCGGCCGCAGGGCCTCCTCCAGGTCCTCGAGGCCCGGGCGGACCGACGGGTCCTTCTCGAGCAGCGCGGCCAGGACGTCCCGCAGGGGTCCGGCCGCGGCGGGCAGTTCGGGCTCCTCGTAGAGGACCGCGTGCAGGGTGGCCAGCGTGGTGTCGCGGGAGAAGGGGGAGCGGCCGCCCAGGGCCGCGCAGAGGGTGGCACCCAGGGACCAGATGTCCGACGGCGGGCCCTGGGGGCGGCCGGAGATGCGCTCGGGGGCCATGTAGTCGGGGGAGCCGACCAGCATGCCGACCATGGTGAGCGCCTTGGCGTCCTGGATCGCGGCGATGCCGAAGTCCGTGAGGACTATGCGTTCGCCGTCGCCCTCCACCAGGACGTTCCCGGGCTTGATGTCCCGGTGCAGGACCCCGCGTGCGTGCACCTGGCGCAGTGCCGCCACCAGGCCCAGGCCGATGCGGGCCGTCTCGCGGGGGCCCAGGGGGCCGTCGTCCACCATGATGCGCTCGAGGGAACGGCCGGCGATCAACTCCATGACGATCCAGAGGCGTTCGCCCTCGTCCACCACGTCGTAGACCCGTACGACGTTGGGGTGGTCGATCCGGGCCGTCGCCCTGGCCTCGCGCAGGGTGCGTTCGCGGCGGGTCCGTGTGTCCTCCGCGTCCAGGCCGTCTATGCGCATCTCTTTGACGGCCACCGGGCGGTCGAGCATTTCGTCGGCGGCTCGCCACACCCGCCCCATTCCTCCCTGGCCAATACTCTCGACCAACCGATAGCGCCCCGTCACCAGTATCCCTGGGACTCCGCCGCTTCTCGTGTTCCCCGTATTCCCCGGCAATCCGCTGCACCCCCCTCAGCTCTCTCAACCACGCCCTATTGAAACACAATGGTCACACTTCGTGCTGTACCAGCATAGTGCGGAGAAATCTTGTGGTAGCTCTTCAAGTACTGCGAATTCAGGCGCAGCCAAGGGGGATGTGAACATGAGTTCTCGTCGCACTACGACCATCGCGGGATCGCTGGTCGCGGCATCTTTTTCGGCGGTGATGATCCTTTCCTTCACCGCCAGCGCGGACGACCAGGGACCCGGGAGCAGCAAGGGGGGAAAGGTCATCGACGAGGCCCCGGCAGGCGTCAAGCTGACCACGCTGCTGCCCTCGAAGATCTCGGTCGACAACAGCTCGCAAAAGACGGCGATTACCGCCACGGTCAAGAACGAGGGGACCAAGGACAGCGGAAAGATCCAGCTTTTGGTCGTCGGCTTCGACGGCCTCACGGTCAAGAACGTCCAAGGCTGCTCCGCAATTGAGAAAAACAATCTTCCGGAGGGGTCGAACAGCGGTTTCGCCTGCCCCATCGACAATCTGGCGGCCGGCAAATCGAAGTCGTACGCGGTCGACGCCACGTACGACCTGAGCAAGACCGGCAAGATCTGCCTGCCGGTGCAGACCGGTGACGGGAAGAAGACGTACTGGCAGCAGGGCCCGGTTCCCTTCGGTACGACGAACCCGTCGCCGAACGCTCCGGCCACACCGCTCCTCCTCGGCACCGACAACAAGCCGGTGGCGCCGGGCGGCAGCAACGAACTGCCGAAGACCGGTGTCGGACGGGACCTCCTGCCGCTGGGTGCGGCGGGCGCGTCGCTGATGGTGGCCGGTGCGGCCGGGCTGTGGTGGTCGTCCCGGCGGCCGACCCGGCAGGGCCTGAGCGGCTGAGCCCTCAGGGGCACGTCATCACCGTGCCCGCATAACCTGACGGCTCCTGTCAGGTTATGCGGGCACCGTGCATGTCATGACTTCCGTCGACAACACCGCCGACCTGCTCATCCTCCGTCTCGGCGAGCCCGGCTACGACGACGAACTCGCCGGTTTCCAGACCGGGTTCGCCCAGCGTCCCGCGGTGGTCTTCGCCGCCTCCTTGGCCGACGACGTGGTCGCCGCCGTGCGGTACGCGGCCGAGCGGGGGCTGCCGGTCGGTGTCCAGGCCACCGGTCACGGGCTGCCCGGCGGCTTCGAGGGCGGCGTACTCGTCACGACGAAGCGGATGGACCGGGTCGCCGTCGATCCCGGGGCCCGCACCGTCCGCGTCCAGGCGGGCGTCCGCTGGGGGCAGGTCGTGGCGGCCGCGGAGCCGTACGGGCTGGCCCCGCTCAACGGTTCGGCGCCGAGCGTCGGCGCCGTCTCGTACACGCTGAGCGGCGGACTGGGCATCCTGGCCAGGGAGTTCGGGTACGCGGCGGATCATGTGCGGGCCCTGGACGTGGTCACTGCCGACGGGCGGCGCCGGCACGTGACCCGGGAGTCGGACCCCGAGCTGTACTGGGGCCTCCTCGGCGCCGGTCACACCCTGGGCATCGTGACGGAGCTGGAGATCGACCTCGTACCGGTGCGGACGCTGTACGGCGGTGCCGTCTCCTTCGACGGGCGGGAGGTCGACCCGGCCGCCCTGCTGCGGGCGTACGAGGAGTGGACGCGGAGCGTGCCCGCCGGGCTGACCTCGTCGTTCGCCGCGGTACCGTATCCGGACATCCCGGCGTTGCCGCCGCATCTGCGCGGCAGGTACGTGGTGTCCGTGCGCGTCGCGTACACCGGCGCCGACGGGACGGAACTCGTCGCTCCGCTGCGGGAGTCGGGGCCGGTGCTCGCCGACTCGCTGCGGGAGATGCCGTATGCCGAGAGCCACACCATCCACAGTGACCCGGACTTCCCGCACGCGTACTACGGGGACAGTGCCGTGCTGAGCGAGCTGGACGTGGCGGCCGCCGGTGAGGTGCTCGGGCGGGTGGGTCCGGACTCGGGCGGGCCCATGTGCGTCGTGCAGATCAACCACCTGGGCGGGGCGCTCGCGCAGCCCGCGCCGAACTCGGTGCCGTATCGCGAAGGGCGGTTCCTGGTTCGGTTGTTGACGGTCGGGGACCGCGATCAGGCACGTGAGCTGCTGGATCCGGCCTTCGCTCTGCTGGCGGACACGACCATCGGCCGGGCGCTCAACTTCACCTTCGGCGCCGGCGACCGGACGGACGGCCTGTACGACGACGAAACGCGAAAGAGGCTCGCCGGTCTGAAGTCGCAGTACGACCCGGCGAACCTCTTCCGCAGGAACTAGGTGTGCTGTCCGGCGGATCGGCTCGGCGTCGCCGGGTCTGGCACGCACTCCCCCACTGCCTTAAAGGCATGAGGGACCCCCAGCGGCCTTGTCGTCACTCTCCCCCACTCTCGGCTTCGCTCGAGCGGGAGGGTCCCCCGTCGCTCCGCGTCGACTCCCTCCTCCGCCTTGCAGCTGCACGCCCCAGCCCCCGCTCGGGTCGGCCAAGACCCGCCGTACCGTGCAGCCGACCTGATCCGCGGACAGGCCCTAGCCAGGCATCAGCGCTTGAGGAGCTTCCAGGCGGTGGGCGTCAGGCCCATCGCCAGGGCCGCCTTGAGGGCGTCGCCGAGCAGGAACGGGGTGAGGCCGGCTGCGATCGCGGCGGAGGCGGACATGTCGGCGGCGTAGGCCAGGTACGGGACGCCGACGGCGTAGATGATCGTCTCGCCCAGCAGCATCGTACCCGCCATGCGCAGCACGGAACGGTCGGCGCCGCGGCGGGCCAGGGCGCCCACGACGGTGGACGCGAGCATCATGCCGAGGATGTAGCCGAGGGAGACCGAGACGCCGGAGGTGCCGCCCGCGAACCAGGGCGTGCCCGCGACGCCGGCCAGTGCGTACAGGACGAGCGCGAGGAGGCCGCGGCCGGCGCCCAGGGTTGTCCCGACGAGCAGCGCGGCGAAGGTCTGGCCGGTCACCGGCACCGGGGAGCCCGGGACGGGGACGGAGATCTGGGCCGCGAGGCCGGTGAGCGCGGCGCCGCCGAGCACGAGCGCGATGTCGCGTACGCGGGTTGCGGGGAGCAGGTCGGCGAGGACCGTTCCGGGGCGGGCGGTGGCGGTGGCGGTGCTCATGGGGACTCCGCGGGTCGGGGGCAGATGGGGACTTGGTGACGCTAACCCAGGCCGCTCGAGACGATCACCGTCAGCGCTCGACAAAGGCTGGAGCTGCGGGTTCGTGGGCTCCGGACAAAAGATGTGGGTTACACCGGGCACGGCGTGACACCGGTCACGGAGACAGGGATGTCTTGCTCACCCGCCGGACCCGGGCGGCACTGTCGGGTCTCGCCAAATGAATCCTAGTGGTCTGGTCGGATTCACCTTCTCTGGCCTACCCTTCGAGACATGGTCGCCCAGTCCCGGAACTTCACGTCGCGTCGCTATGTCGACCTGCGACGCCAGGGCGCGACCGGCTGTTGCCGTCCGGTGTGAGGCATCCGGAGCGGTTCCGGTGTGCCTCACCCTCCGAGACATGTCGGCCCCGGTCCCCAGGACGGTCTCCCATGCCCCGTACCGCGGCAACCACTCTCCCCTCCCCTCCGCCCCGAAGCGACCGACGCCGGACCAGCGCCAGCGTCGTGCTGCGGTCCGTGCTGGAACACGGACCGGTGGCGCGCTCCACCATCGCCCGGCTGACCGGGCTGTCGCCCGCGTCCGTCACCGACTACTGCGCCCGGTTCGCCGAACTCGGCCTGATCCGTGAGTCGGACGTGCCCCGGCGCTCGAACGGGGTGGGCCGTCCGCACGTCCCCGTCGACCTGGACGACTCGCGGTTCGTGGTCGTCGGGGTGCATGTGGCCGTGCCGTACACCACGGTGGCGCTGCTCGATCTGCGCGGCCGGGTGGTGGCCCGGCGCGAGTTGAAGCACGAGCGCATCGATCCGGGTGCGGTGCTCGCGCGGGCCGCCGAGGGGATCGGGGCGCTGCTGGCCGGCAACCCGCGGTGCAGAGCCCTCGGTGTGGGCGTGGCCGTCGGCGGCTGGGTCGACCGGGAGTCCGGGACCGTCGTGGAGCATCCGCTGCTCGGCTGGCGGGACGTGGCGGTGCGGGAGGCGCTCGGCGAGCGCACCGGGCTGCCGGTCCATGTGGACGGGCATGCGCGGGCGTTGGTCAACGGGGAGCGGCTGTTCGGGCTGGCGCGGGGCAGCGGAAGCGTGCTGCACCTGTTCGTCGGCAACGTCGTCGACGCGGCCTTCGCCACCGGCGACGAGGTGCACCACGGGCCGCGCTCCCAGGCGGGCGCGATCGCCCATCTGCCGGTGCCGGGCGGCACGGAGCCGTGCGACTGCGGCCGGATCGGCTGCCTCCAGGCCGAGTTGAGCGAGCGGACGCTGTGCCGGCGGGCGCGGGAGGCCGGGGTCGCCGAGGGCGTGAACCCCATGCATGTGGTCGCGGCGGCGGCTGCGGGTCGTCCGGAGGCGGTACGGCTGCTGGTGGAGCGGGCGGGTGCCATCGGACGGGCGGCGCGGCTGCTGCTGGACGTACTCAATCCGGAGACGGTGGTCGTGACCGAGGTCGGTGTCATTCACCGCGAGGACTGCCTCGTCGCATTGCGCGCCGGGGTCGGCGACGAGCGGGCGGCCGCCGTGATCCCGACGAGTTTCCCGGATTCCGTGCTGGCGATGGCGGGCGGTTCGGTGGCATTGGACGTGCTGTACCGGGATCCGCTGGCCTCCTCACCTGAGCGGAATTAATTCAGAAACGCCGAATATTGACAGGGGTTCCGCCCGGCCGGGAACATCCTGTCCATGAGCCCGCACCTGTACTGTCGTGCCCTTTGTTGCTGACACGTTGCCCCGTGTGACGCGCTCATTTCTCGCGCATGAATTCCCTTCTCGGTGATTTTCTCGTGCGCTCATTCAGTACTGATTCAGGGAGTCCTCCCATGCCATTTTCCCGTACGTCCGGTATCGACCGGCGTCTGTTCCTCTCCTCCGTCCTGGGCGCTGCTGCCGGTGTCGCCGGGCTCAGCGGCTGCGCGAACGGCAACGCGGCCGCCGACACCAAGGGCGTCTCGTCCAAGCCGCTCGCCGACACGGTTCCGGCGGGTACCAGCCTGAAGATCGCCTCATATCTGGGCACCCAGCAACTGCAGTTCAAGCTCGCCAAGTTGGAGCTGCCGTTCAAGGTGTCGAGCTGGGTGAACATCGGTGCAGGACCCGATGTCATCAACGCTTTTCGCGCCAAGTCCCTGGAACTCGCCAACAACGCGGGAATTCCGCCGATCCAGGCGCACTACCAGGGTTTCGACGCGAAGATCGTCGCGATCAACATCACCCGCAAGCCCAATTACCTCTTCGCCACCAAGCCCGGCAGCGACATCCAGTCGATCGAGGACTTCAAGGGCAGGAAGTTCGCGTTCTCGCAGGGTCAGGCTCAAGGTGTCGTACTCCTGCGGGCGTTGAAGAAGGCGGGGCTGAAGTACGACGAGGTGGACCTGGTCCCGCTGACCAGCAACCAGTTCCTGACCGCTCTGCAGTCGGGCCAGGTGGACATCGCGCCGCTCGGCAACACGCAGGCGCCCGCCTACCTGGCGCAGTACGAGTCGAAGGGCGCCCACGTCATCACCACGGACGTCGTCGACCTGCTCAACCTCCTGTGGGCGCCGACCTCGGTGCTGAACGACTCGGCGAAGGCCGCGGCGGTCGCCGCGTACATCCCGTACTGGGCCAAGGGCCAGGTCTGGACGTACGAGCACCCCGACGCCTGGAACGAGGAGTTCTACGTCAAGACCCAGAACCTGACCCTCGCGCAGGCCCAGGGCATCACCAAGCTCGCCAACAAGCCGCTGTTCCCGCCGAGTTGGGACGAGGCCGTCAAGTGGGAGCAGGAGACCGCCGATCTGCTGGCGGAGGGCGGCTTCGTGAAGAAGTTCGACGTCTCCTCGCTCTTCGACCACCGCTTCGAGTCCATCGCCGCCAAGGCCGTACCGGCGGGGTACCGGAGGTGAGCGCCGTGACCACCACGACCACGACGGCCCCCGTCGTCACGGAGGACCGGGGCACACGCAGGGCACGCCGGCGAGGTCTCTCCCCGGGCAAGCGGCTGCCCGCCTCCCGTCTCATCGGCCCCGCCGCCGTCCTTGCCCTGTGGGCGGCAGCCTCCGCCGCCGGGCAGCTCGACCCCGGCGCGATCCCGGCGCCCTGGACGGTGCTGCGGTCGGCCGGTCATCTGTGGACCGCCGGGACCCTGCCCACCGACATCCTGACCTCGCTGGAGCGGGCCGCGTACGGCTTCGCGATCGGTCTGACGGCCGGGGTGGCCCTCGCGCTGGCGTCCGGGCTCAGCCGGGTCGGCGAAGCGCTGATCGACGGGACGGTGCAGCTCAACCGGGCGATCCCGACCCTCGGTCTGATCCCGCTGTTCATCCTGTGGCTGGGCATCGGCGAGAGCTTCAAGATCGCGATCATCGCCATCGTCGTCTACATCCCGATCTATCTGAACACGCATGCCGCGCTGTCCGGCATCGACAGCCGGTTCGTCGAACTCGCCGAGGTGCAGGGCCTGTCGAGGTTCCAGTTCATCCGGCAGATCGTCATCCCCGGTGCCCTGCCCGGATTCTTCGTGGGACTCCGGCTCGGGGTGACCGGCTCGTGGCTGGGCCTGGTGGTCCTGGAGCAGATCAACGCCACCAGCGGACTCGGCTACATGATGTTCCAGGCCCAGAACTACGGCCAGTCCGACGTCATCCTCGTCGGCCTGCTGGTCTACGGGGTCTTCGGCCTGATCTCCGACAGCGCGGTCCGTCTCATCGAACGGAGGGTGCTGTCATGGCGCCGCACACTGAGCAGCTGACCCGGCCCGCCGTCCAACTCAGGGGTCTTACACGGTCGTTCGACGGGCGGACCGTCCTCGACGGCATCGACCTGGACCTGCCGGCCGGACAGTTCACCGCGCTGCTCGGGCACAGCGGCTCCGGCAAGAGCACACTGCTGCGGGCGATCGCCGGACTCGACCACGAGGTCAGCGGGAGCGGGCAGCTCACCGCCCCCGAGCGGGTGTCCGTGGTCTTTCAGGACTCCCGTCTGCTGCCCTGGCGGCGGGTGCTGGACAACGTACTGCTGGGGACGGACGGCGAGGAGCGGGGCCGAGCCGCTCTCGAAGAGGTGGGCCTGGGGGGCCGCGAGCGCGCCTGGCCGAACGAGCTGTCCGGCGGCGAGGCGCAGCGTGCCGCGCTCGCCCGCTCGCTTGTCCGCGAGCCCGAACTCCTGCTGGCCGACGAGCCGTTCGGCGCGCTGGACGCCCTGACCCGCATCAAGATGCACGCCCTGCTGCGGGAGCTGTGGAAGGCCCACCGGCCGTCCGTACTGCTCGTCACCCACGACGTGGACGAGGCGATCGTGCTCGCCGACCGCGTACTCGTCCTCGAAAAGGGCCGCATAGGCCTCGACCTGACCATCGACCGCCCGCACCCGCGCTCGTACCGGGACCCGTTGCTCGGCGAGTACCGGGAGCGGCTGCTGGCCGCGCTCGGCGTGACGGAAGACCACGCATGACCACAGCCCGGCGTCACAGACCACGCATGACGACAGCCCTGGGTTCCCCGGAGGATCACCGATGACCCGCCAGCTCCACCTCAACGCCTTCCTCATGAACACCGGCCACCACGAGGCCTCGTGGCGGCTCCCCGAGAGCGATCCGTACGCGCATGTCGAGCTCGACCACTATGTACGGCTCGCCAGAACCGCCGAACGCGGCACCTTCGACTCGCTCTTCCTCGCCGACGGCCCGCAGCTCTGGGGCAACATCGCCCAGCGGCCCGCCGGTGCCCTCGAACCCCTCACCCTGCTCACCGCGCTGGCGACGGCCACCGAGCACATCGGTCTGATCGCCACCGCCTCCACCTCCTACAACTCCCCCTACAACCTGGCCCGCAAGTTCGCCTCGCTCGACATCATCAGCGGCGGCCGGGCGGGCTGGAACATCGTCACCACGGCGGGTGCCGAGGCCGCGCGCAACTTCGGTCTGGAGCACGAGCCCGCGCACGCCGACCGCTACGCCCGGGCCGCCGAGTTCCTCGACGTCGCCCTGAAGCTCTGGGACAGCTGGGAGGACGACGCGATCGTCGCCGACAAGGCGACCGGCGTCTGGGGCGACGACGACAAGATCCATCCGCCGCTGCACAAGGGGACGTACTACAGCGTCGAGGGCGCCCTCAACGTGCCCCGCTCACCGCAGGGTTACCCGCTGCTGGTGCAGGCGGGCTCCAGCGAGGACGGCAAGGCGTTCGCGGCGCGGTACGCGGAGGCGGTGTTCACCGCGCAGCAGACCCTCGCCGACGCGCAGGCCTTCTACGCCGACCTCAAGTCCCGTACGGAGGTGGCCGGACGGGATCCCGAGCACATCAAGGTGCTGCCCGGGATCGTGCCGGTCATCGGCTCCACGGAGGCGGAAGCCCGGGCGAACGAGCAGCTCCTCGAGGACCACATCGTGCACCGGCACGGAGTGGCCAACCTGGAGCGATTGCTGCAACTTCCCGCCGGCACCCTGGAGTTGGACGCCCAACTGCCCGCCGACCTGCCGCCCGAGGACGCCATCGAGGGCGCCAAGAGCCGCTACACGCTCATCGTCGAACTCGCCCGGCGCGACCGCCTCACCGTCCGGCAGCTGATCGGCCGGCTCGGCGGCGGACGCGGCCATCTCACCTTCGCCGGGACGCCCGAGCAGGTCGCCGACGCGATCGAGACGTGGTTCACGCGGGGCGCCGCCGACGGCTTCAACATCATGCCCGCGGTGCTGCCGTCCGGCCTCGAGACCTTCGTCGAACAGGTCGTCCCGATCCTCCGCGGCCGCGGCCTGCTCCGCACGGAGTACGGCTCCCGGCAGACCCTGCGGGAGCGCTACGGCCTCCCCCGTCCCGCCAACCAGTACGTCACCACCACTCCTGCACTCGCCGCTGTCTGAAAGGACCCGTACATGTCCGGCATCGAGATCCAGAAGGTCACCGCGCACATCGGCGCCCGCGTCTCCGGCGTCGACATCTCCGAGCCGCTCGGCGCGGAGACCGCCGCCGCCCTCCGCGAGGCCCTCAACGTCCACAAGGCCCTGGTCTTCGACGACGTGCACCTCGACGACGAGAGCCAGCAGGCCTTCGTCCGCCACTTCGGCGACGTCACCACCGCCCACCCGACGGTCTCCTCCGTCGACGGCGTCCCGAACGTCCTGCCCGTCGACAGCGAGCGCGGCCGCGCCGCCAACCACTGGCACACCGACGTGACCTTCGTCCTCAACCCACCGCAGGCCAGCACCCTGCGCTCCATCACGATCCCGCCGTACGGCGGCGAGACCCTGATCGCCAGCTCGGCGGCCGCCTACCGCCAACTCCCCGAGCCCCTCCGGCAGTTGGCGGACAACCTCTGGGCCGAGCACACCAACGACTACGACTACGCCGTACCGGAAAAGGAGCTCGACGAGCAGCAGGCCGCCCAGCGCGCCCAGTTCACGTCGATCAAGTACCGCACGGTCCACCCGGTGGTCCGCGTCCACCCGCTGACCGGCGAACGCGGCCTGTTCATCGGCGGGTTCGCGCAGCGCATCGTGGGCCTGTCGCCGTCCGAGTCCCGCAAGATCCTCGACCTGCTCCAGGCGTACGTGACCCGTCCGGAGAACATCCTGCGCCACCGCTGGTCGGAGAACCAGCTGGTCCTCTTCGACAACCGCATCACCCAGCACTACGCCATCGACAACTACGACGGCCGGCCGCGCCGGCTGCACCGGGTGACCGTCGCCGGTGACATCCCGGTCGGCATCGAGGGCAAGGAGAGCTACTCGATCGAGGGCGACGCCTCGCACTACACATCCGTAGCCGCATAGTCGCAACCTGTAGTGAGCGCGTCCGGATAGTGGGCAGCCTCTCCTCCTGAGCGGAGAGGCTGCCCAGACTGTGGGCGTTTTTGCCCGCCTATTACCTGGACGAGCCGCACCCATGCCGAACAGCACCACCACGGTCGAGACGCCGCCACAAGCGGCCGACGCCACCCTGTCCCACAGCCTCAAGCAGCGCCACCTGTCGATGATCGCCCTCGGCGGTGTCATCGGCGCGGGTCTTTTCGTGGGCTCCGGCGCGGGCATCGCCGCGGCCGGCCCCTCCATCGTGATCGCCTACACGCTCTCCGGTCTCCTCGTGATGCTGGTGATGCGGATGCTGGGCGAGATGTCGGCCGCGTACCCGTCGTCGGGCTCCTTCTCCGCACACGCCGAGCGGGCGATCGGCCCGTGGGCGGGCTTCACCGCGGGCTGGTCCTTCTGGGTCCTGCTCTGCACGGCCGTGGGCCTGGAGGGCATCGGCGCCGCGAAGATCGTGACGGGCTGGCTGCCGGGCACCCCCGAGTGGGCCTGGGTGGCCCTGTTCATGGTCGTCTTCTGCGCCACGAACCTCGCCGCCGTGAAGAACTTCGGCGAGTTCGAGTTCTGGTTCGCGGCCCTGAAGGTCGGCGCGATCAGCCTGTTCCTGATCCTCGGTGTGCTGGCCATCGCCGGCGTCCTGCCCGGCACAAACTCCCCCGGCGCCTCGAACCTGAGCGACTTCCTGCCGGGCGGCAGCGAGGGCCTGATCGTCGGCATCCTCGCCTCGATCTTCGCGTACGGCGGTCTGGAGACCGTCACCATCGCGGCGGCGGAGTCACAGGACCCGGTGCGCGGTGTGGCGAGCGCGGTCCGAACCGCGATGTGGCGCATCGCGCTCTTCTACATCGGCTCCATGGCGGTCATCGTCACCCTGGTCCCCTGGGACTCCAAGGAGGTCGTCGAGAAGGGCCCGTACGTCGCCGCCCTCGACCACCTCGGCATCCCCGGCGCCGGGCAACTCATGAACGTCGTCGTCCTGGTCGCCCTGCTCTCCGCGATGAACGCCAACATCTACGGCTCCTCGCGCATCGCCTACTCCCTGGTCGAGCGCGGCCAGGGCCCGAAGACGCTGGGCAAGGTCTCGTCGGGCGTCCCGCGGACCGCCGTTCTCGCCTCCTCGGTCTTCGGCTTCATCTGCGTCGTACTCAGCTATTGGCGCCCGGACGACGTCTTCCCCTGGCTCCTGAACATGATCGGCGGCGTGATCCTGGTCGTCTGGATCTTCATCGCCGTCTCGCAGCTGCGCCTGCGCGCCCGCCTGAACCGGGAGGCCCCGGAGAAGCTGGTCGTACGGATGTGGGCGTTCCCCTGGCTGACGTGGATGGCGCTGGCCGGGATGGCCGGCATCTTCGTACTGATGGCACGGGAGCCCGGCACCCGGGTCCAGCTCTACTACACCGGCTCGATGACGGCGGTCCTGGCGGCGGTGGGGTACGCCTGGCAGAGGTCGCGCGCCAAGAGCTGACGCGACCTCCGACGGCTCACGGCTTGCGGCCCACGCCGCCGTGCTGCCCGATCGGGGCCGTGGCCGCGCCCGGTTCCGGGCGCCACAGCGGGACGGACACCACACCCGGCTCCACCAGCTCGAGTCCCTCGAAGAAGGCGGCGATCTGCTCGACCGGCCGCAGGAAGTAGGGGACGGCGCCGGTCTCGTTGTAGGCGTCCTGGGCCTGTTCGTAGTCCGGGTCGGTGCCGCGGGAGCCTTCGTTGAGCGAGAGGTGACTGCCTGACGGCAGGCCCGCCAGCAGGCTGCGCACGAGGTCGCGGGCCTGGCCGTGGCCGGCGACATGACCGAGGACGCCGCTGAGGATCAGGGCGGTTGGCCGGGTGAGGTCGAGGGTCCTCCCGGCGGCCTCCAGGATGCGGTCGGGCTCGTACAGGTTCAGGTTCTCGTACGCCGTCACGCCCTGCGGCGTGGAGCTGAGCAGGTCGCGGGCGTGGGCGAGGACGAGGGGGTCGTGGTCGACGTAGACGATCTTCGACTCGGGTGCGAGGCGCTGGGCGACCTCGTGCGTGTTGTCGACGGTCGGCAGGCCGGACCCGACGTCCAGGAACTGGCGTACGCCCGCCTCCGTGACCAGGTAGCGGATGCTGCGTCCGAGGAAGGCGCGGCTGCTGCGGGCGATGGTGACGATGCCGGGGAAGACGGCGGTGTAGGCGTCGCCGGCCGCCTCGTCGACCGGGTAGTTGTCGCTGCCGCCCAGCCAGTAGTTCCAGATGCGGGCCGAATGCGGTACCGAGGTGTCGATCTCCGTCATGCGGCCATCATCTACGCCTCGTCCGGATCGCACGGCACGTTCAGCGACATCAGCCCAACTGACGTGGTTTCCATACGGAGTTCGGTGACGGCGGCGTTCCGCAGGCGTGGGAAGACCCGGCGGTATTCGGACACCGGGATGCGCAGGAGTTCGCACAGCACCAGGCGGAACAGCGTGTTGTGGGCGACGACCAGGACGCGTTCGCCGTCGTGCGCGGCGGCGATGCGGTGCAGGGCGGCGGCGCCCCGCGCGGCCGCGGCGGCCGGGTCCTCGGCGCCGGGGAAGGGGTGGGCCACCGGGTCGGCGCGGAAGGCCTCCGCCGCCTTCGGGTGCTCCTGCGCGAACTCGGCGAGCGTACGGCCCTCCGCCACCCCGAAGTCGCATTCGCGCAGGTCGGGTTCGCGGTGCGGGATGAGGCCCAGGGCGCGGCAGGCGGGCTCGGCGGTGATGACGGCCCGGGACACCGGGGACGTCCAGATCGCGTCGACGGGGTGGGCGGCGGCCCAGCGGCCGAGGGCCTCGGCCTGGGCGTGGCCGGTGTCGGTGAGGGGGACGTCGCTCACGCCCGCGTAGCGGTTCTCGGCGTGCCAGACGGTCTGCCCGTGGCGGGCCAGCAGCAGGGTGGTGCTCATGAGCCCGAAGTATTGCGGTGGTTGACGGCGTCCGGTTCGAGCCGGTCGTGCGCGTGCGCCGCCACCGGTGCCGGCAGCCAGCCCCGCGCCGCCAGCTCGTCGACCAGGCGGGCGTACGGCTCGGCGAACAGCGCCGTGCGGTCCGGGTCGGGGTCGAGGACCGTGCGGATGCGCACCATGCGCTCGGCGACGGCCGCGAGCTCCGGGCCCGACCCGGTGCCGTACGCGGCCAACGCGGCCATCCCCAGGGCCGGTTCGGTCTGCAGGGGTACACGGGCCGGGCGGCCCAGGACGTCGGCGCGCAGCTGGTTCCAGTACGGGCTGCGGGCGCCGCCGCCGGTGAAGGTGAGCGGGCCGTCGAGCGGGGCGCCCAGGTGGTGGAGGTAGTCCAGGCAGAGCCGTTCGGTGAAGGCGACGCCCTGCAGCAGCGCGGCCCACAGGTCGGCGTCGCCCTTCGGCTCGCCGAGGACCAGGGCGGAGGCGTGCGGCGCCAGGAAGGGGAACCGCTCGCCGGGCGACACCAGCGGGTAGGCCACCGCGCCGGACGGTTCGAAGGCGGCCGCCCGCGCGTCCATGGCGGCCGGGTCGGCGCCCGCGAATGCCGCCGTCAGCACGCCCGCGCCCACGCTGGAAGCACCGCCGGGCAGCCAACTCCCCTCCGGCGCAAGGTGGTTGTAGACCACGCCGGTGGGGTCGTGCACGGGCGTCGGGGACGCTCCCTTCAGGACGAGTGTGGTGCCGAGCACCGAGTTCCAGGAGCCGGGGCGCAGGGCACCGGAGGCGATCTGTGCCGCACAGCCGTCGGTCATCCCGGCGACGACGGGGGTGCCGGCGGGGATGCCGGTGGCCTCCGCGGCGGCCGGGCAGACCTCGCCGAGCCGGGTGCCGGGGCGGACGACGTCGGGCAGGGCCTCCCTGGGCAGGCCCATGACGTCGGGCCAGGCCTCCCGCTCCACGTCGTAGGCCGTCTTGAGGGCGTGGCTGGAGTCGGTCGGCACCGGTTTGCCGACGAGCCGTGCAGTGATCACGTCGGGCTGGTGGGTGATCCGGCCCGGCCCGTAAGCCCCGACGAGCCACCGCGCCTTCGGCAGCGCCCAGGTGTCCTGCACCGCCAGCCCGGCCGCCCGTGCGCTCGCCGCCTCGGCCGCCGCACGCCCGTCGTCGTACATGAGCGCGGGGCTCAGCGGCTGCCCCTCGGCGTCGGTCAGCAGCACGGTCCCCGACGTCCCGCACACCGCGAGCCCGCCGATCCTCACTCCTTCGAGTGAACCGAGTGAGCCGAGCGCCGCCCGCGAGGCCGCGCACACCCCCGCCCACCACTCCCCCGGATCCTGCTCGTGCCGCTCCCCGTCCCGGCGTCCGCCGAGCGGTGCCGAGCCACTGCCGAGGACCGTGCCGTCCCCGGCGACCGCCAGCACCCGGACGCTCTGCGTGCCCAGGTCGACGCCCAGCCACACCTCGCCTGCACCAACATCCGCCATCCGCGCCTCCCGGGCATCGCGGCCGAGTCTGTGAACTTCACACCCTCCCTCGATATTGACCCGAGTTTTTCCCTTGCGCGAGGGATTGACGCGCAACTTCCGCCGTTACACCCTCTGTTAGCGAGTCGACTCAACGTGTTAACCCAACAGCGCACCGGGCCCAACCCCACGTGGAGGTCACGGATGGACAAGCACGTGCACGACCGCCGACGCTTCCTCGCCCTCACCGCGGGGGCCGCCGCGACCCCGTTACTCGCGGCCTGCGGGGCCGGCTTCGGCGGCGACGACAACAAGAGCGACGGCTCGGCCGCCGACGACGTCACCGGCTCCTTCGACTGGAAGCGGGAGAAGGGCAAGACGGTCAAGGCCCTGCTCAACAAGCACCCGTACACGGACGCCCTGATCGCCGACCTGAAGTCCTTCACCGCCAAGACCGGCATCAAGGTCGAGTACGACGTCTTCCCCGAGGACAACTACTTCGACAAGCTCACCGTGGACCTCTCCAGCGGGCGGGCCTCGTACGACGTCTTCATGCTCGGCGCCTACATGGTGTGGCAGTACGGGCCACCCGGCTGGCTCGAGGACCTCGGCCCCTGGATGCGCAACTCCTCGGCCACCGGCGCCGAATGGGACCAGGCCGACTTCTTCCCCAACCTCCTCCAGGCCGACCAGTGGTCGCTCAAGGCGGGCGCACCGCTCGGCCAGGGCGGCCAGTACGCGCTGCCGTGGGGCTGGGAGACGAACGTCGTCGCCTACAACACCGAGGTCTTCGAGAAGCTCGGCCTCAAACCCGCCGAGACCTTCGACGAGTTGCGCGAGATCGCCGGGGTCATCAAACGCAAGGCCCCGGGCGCCGGCTACGACGGCATGTACGGGATCGCCGTACGCGGCTCCCGCAGCTGGGCCACCATCCACCCCGGCTTCATGACCATGTACGCCCGCAACGGCCTGCACGACTTCACCGTCAACGGCAGCAAGCTCACGCCCGCCATGAACACCCCGGAGGCCATCGCCTTCACCCAGGACTGGGCCGGCATGGTCAAGCAGGGCGGTCCCCCGTCCTGGACGTCGTACACCTGGTACCAGTGCTCCAGCGACCTCGGCGCGAAGAAGGCGGGCATGCTCTTCGACGCGGACACGGCGGCCTACTTCCAGGCGGTGAAGGGAGCATCACCCGCCTCCGGGAAGATCGCCTTCCACCCGGGGCCGAAGGGCCCGGACGGCTCCCTCGCCACCAACATGTGGATCTGGTCGCTCGGCATGAACGCCAAGTCCAAGAAGAAGAGCGCCAGTTGGCTGTTCCTGCAGTGGGCCACCGGCAAGGAGCACCTGCGCAAGGCCGCCATCACCAACAACCACATCGACCCCGTACGCAAGTCGATCAGCCAGGACGCGGCCTACAAGGACAAGATGAAGCACCTGCCCGGCTTCATCGAGACCTTCGAGACGGTCGTCGACCAGACGAAGATCCAGTTCACCCCGCAGGCGCAGTTCTTCGACGCGACCACCAGCTGGGCCGCGTCCCTCCAGGAGATCTACGGCGGCAAGAACGCCAAGTCGGTGCTGAACGGGCTGGCGAGCGACCTCGCCTCCAAGGTGGGCTGAGCGGCGATGGGCTGGCGGCTGACCCTGCGCCCGTACGTCCTGATCGTCCCCGCGCTGCTGCTGACCTGCGGGATCCTCTACCCCTTCGGACTCGGGCTCTACTACACGCTGTTCGACTTCTCGGCGAGCAAACCGCAGCCGGACATGGTGCGGTTCGAGAACTACGAGACCGTCTTCACGCAGGACGCCTTCTGGAACTCCGCGTGGGTGACGGTGTTGTACGCCGTCGGGGCCGCCGCCGTGGAGACCGTGCTGGGGGTGGCCGTCGCCCTGCTGCTGCACCGCTCGTCGATCGTGGGGCGGGTGCTGGAGAAGATCCTCATCCTGCCGCTGATGATCGCCCCGGTGATCGCGGCGATCATGTGGAAGCTGATGCTCCAGCCGTCGGTCGGGGTGGTGAACCACCTCCTGAAACCCTTCGGCCTGGGGGGAGTTCAGTGGACGGACACCCCCACGGGGGCACTCCTGTCGTCGATCGCCGTCGACGTCTGGGTCTACACGCCCTTCGTCGCCATCCTCGCGCTGGCCGGGCTGCGGTCGCTTCCGACAAGTCCCTTCGAAGCGGCGGCAGTTGACGGCGCCGGCTGGTGGTACACCTTCCGGCGGCTGACGTTGCCGATGCTGTGGCCGTACGTCCTGGTCGCGGTGATCTTCCGGTTCATGGACTCGCTGAAGGTCTTCGACATCATCTACGCCCTGACGGAGGGCGGCCCGGGCGACTCGACCGTCGTCCTGCAGATCCGGGCCTACCTGGAGGCGATCCGCTTCCAGCGCTACAGCTTCGGGATCAGCTACACGATCGTGCTGTGGGCCGTGGTGTACCTCGCCGCGATGGTGCTCGTACGCCATCTCGGCAAGATCCAGCGAAAGGCGGCCGAGGCGAAATGACCGTCAGGAAACGCCTGTCGGGATGGCTGGCGGATCTCGCCCTCATCCTCTACTTCGTCTTCGCCCTGTTCCCGATCGCCTGGATGGTGATCCTGTCCCTGAAGCCCGCGAACGAGCTCTTCAGCACCTACTTCTCCTTCACACCGACGCTCGGCTCGTACCGGACCGTGCTCGGCGACAGCGAGGGCATCCCGTTCGTGCGCTTCTTCGTGAACAGTCTGGTGGTGTCGGTGGGGGCGGTCGTGCTGTCCCTGGTCGTCGGGCTGCCGGCGGCGTACGCCTCGGCGCGGTGGCGGTTCAAGGGCTCCGAGAACCTGATGTTCACGCTGCTGTCGTTCCGGTTCGCGCCCGAACTCACCGTGATCATCCCGCTGTTCGTGCTCTACCAGAAGCTCGGCCTGTTCGACACGTACGTCGGCATGATCTGGGTGCTGCAACTGGTCACGCTCCCGCTGATCGTGTGGATCATGCGGTCCTACTTCGCCGATCTGACACCGGAGTTGGAGCAGGCGGCCCTGCTGGACGGCTACTCGCGCAAGCAGGCCTTCTTCAAGGTGGCGCTTCCGCTGGTGAAGCCGGGCATCGCGGCGGTGTCGCTGCTGGCCTTCATCTTCGCCTGGAACAACTTCGTCTTCCCGCTCATCCTCACCTCCAACGAGGCCCAGACGGTGACCGTCGGCGCCCTGTCCTTCCTCGGCGGCGACCGTCCCAAGTACAACCTCACGGCCGCGGCGGCACTCGTCTCCGTCGTACCGCCACTGCTCCTTGCCCTCACCATCCAGCGGTATCTGGTGCGGGGGCTGTCCTTCGGGGCGGTGAAGTCATGATCGGGCTGCGAGGGATCCGGAAGACGTACGGCAAGGTCACAGCCCTGGACGACCTGGAACTCGACGTCCGGGAAGGCGAGTTCTTCTGCCTGCTGGGCCCCTCGGGCGCCGGCAAGACGACGACCCTCAAGACCGTCGCGGGGCTCGAACAGCCCGACACCGGAACGGTCGTGCTCGACGGCAAGGACATGCAGGGCGTCGAGCCCTACGAGCGGGGCGTCGCGATGTGCTTCGAGAGCTACGCCCTCTACCCGCACCGGTCCGCCTACGACAACCTCGCCTCCCCGCTCCGCTCGCCCCGCCACCGGCTGCCCGCGGCGGAGGCCCGCGACCGTATCGGCGCGATCGCCGAACTCCTCGGTATCAGCGCCCTGTTGGACCGTCCGGTCGGCCAGCTGTCCAACGGGCAGCGGCAGCGCATCGCCCTCGGCCGGGTCCTGGTCCGCCCCGCCCGCGCCTTCCTCCTCGACGAACCCCTCTCCCACCTCGACGCCAAACTCCGTCAGCAGATGCGGGCGGAACTGAAGGCGATCGGCGCGGTCCAGAACACGACCACGCTCTACGTCACCCACGACTCCGTCGAGGCACTGGCGCTCGGCGACCGGATCGGCGTGATCCGGGAGGGCCGGATCGTGCAGACGGGAACCCGGGAGGAGATCTGGTACCGGCCGTACGACACCGAGGTCGCCCGGGCCTTCGGGCGGCCGCGGATCAATCTGCTGCCGGGGGCCGTCGCGGCCGACGGCGGTTTCCGGTCGGCGGACGGGAAGGTCGAGCTGCCGATCAGGGCCGCGGCCGCTCCGGGTACGGAGGTGCTGATCGGCGTCCGGCCCCGTGATCTCACGCTCGGCGAGGGCCCTGGGCACGAGCTCACCGGCACGGTCTACGTCACCGAGGTGCTCGGCCGGTCCGTCGAGGTCACCGTCCGGCTCGGCGAGCAGCACGTGTCGCTGGTCGCCCCGCGCGCCGACACGACCGGGCTGCGGCCCGACGATCCCGTACGACTGACGGTCCGGCCTGAGAACCTGCTGCTGTTCGAGGCCGACCGGCCGGAGCGTCCAGGACGAAGGATCGGGCAATGAACAACACGCAGCAGGGCCCCGCGGCCCGCCAGGCCGCCATGGCCGAGCGGGTCCTGGCCCAGGGTTCGGCGACCGCGGCCGAGCTCGCCGAGCACTTCGGGGTGAGCCTGATGACCATCCACCGGGACCTCGACGAGCTCGAACGGCAGGGAATCGTAAGGAAGTTCAGGGGCGGGGTCACCGCACAGCCGTCCGGCGTCTTCGAGTCCAACGTCCAGTACCGGCTGAAGACGATGCGTGCGGCGAAGGCCGCCGTGGCCGAGCAGGCCATGCGCTCGATAGAGCCCGGCATGGCGATCATGCTCGACGACTCCACCTCCACCCTGGAGATAGCCCGCAGACTCCGCCTGGGCGAGATAACCCCGCTCACGGTCGTCACCAACTTCCTGGAGGCGCTCAACCTGCTCGCCGACCAGCGGGGCATCCATCTGATGGCCCTCGGCGGCGACTACGACCCCCTGCACTCCTCCTTCCTCGGCGTGTCCTGCGTCGAGGCGATCCAGTCCCTGAGGGTCGACGTCTGCTTCGCGTCGACGTCGGCCGTGCACGGGGGTTACGCCTACCACCAGGAGCAGCACATCGTGTCGGTGAAGCGGGCGATGCTCGACTCGGCGGCCCGCAATGTCCTGCTGATCGACCACACCAAACTCGCCCGGACCGCCCTGCACCGGGTCGTCCCGCTCTCCCGCTTCGACCTGCTCCTGGTCGACGACGGAGCGTCCGCCGAAGCACTGCGGGACCTGGACGAGCACAAGGTCAGTTACGAAGTCTGCGCGACGGCGCCGGCGAGTGAGCCGTAGGGGCGCGCCGGTGTCGAGGGTGCGCGCGCGGAGGCCCGAAGGGCTGAGCACGGTCGCCGCCTCGACACCGGCTGAAGCGCCCCGAGGCGAGCGAGCCGAAATGAGGGGACAGCGATGACCGAGCTGGAGCTACGTGATCTGCGCAAGACCTACCGCTCTCGGGGGCGCCCGCCGGTGGACGCCGTACGCGGCATGGACCTCGCTCTGCACTCCGGCGAGCTGCTCGGGCTGCTCGGCCCCTCCGGATGCGGCAAGTCGACGACCCTGCGGATGATCGCCGGTCTGGAGACGGTGACCGGCGGGGACATCCTGGTGGGCGGCGCGTCGGTGGTGGACCGCCCGGCGCAGCGCCGCAACATCGGCGTGGCCTTCGAGAACTACGCCCTCTATCCCCCGCTGACGGTGGCGGAGAACCTGGCGTTCGGGCTGAAGGCGCGCAGGGGCAGCGACCGCAAGGACGTCACCCGCAAGGTCGCCGAGATCGCCGAACGCGTCGACCTCACCGGCATCCTTCAGGCCCGCCCGGCCGGCCTGTCCAGCGGCCAGAAACAGCGCGTCTCACTGGCCCGGGCGCTCATCCGCGAACCGGACGTACTGCTGCTGGACGAACCCCTCTCCCATCTGGACGCGGCCCAGCGCGACACGACCCGCCGCGAACTCAAGCGCATCCAAAGGGACTTGGGCCATACGACGATCCTGGTGACGCACGACCAGGAGGAGGCCCTCTCGCTCGCCGACCGGATCGCCGTGATGAAGGACGGCGTCATCCAGCAGCTGGGGACGCCGTACGAGATCTACGACAGCCCGGCCAACCTGTTCGTCGCGGACTTCGTCGGTGAACCCGCGATCAACCTGCTGACGGGGATCGCGACCGCCGACGGCCACGCCCGACTGTCGGACACGGTGCGGATCGCGCTGCCGGTGCCGGTGGCGGAAGGCCGGGAGGTGGTGGTCGGGATCCGTCCGGAGGACCTCCGCCTCTCCGGCGACGACGGTCTGCCCGCCAGGGTCGTGGCCCACGAACCCCTCCTGGAGGCGGGCATCGCCACCCTCGCCCTCGACCGCGTCGAACGCCCCCTCGTCGTCCTCACCGACCCCGAGGTGCGCCTCGCCCACGACGAGCGCGTGCGGGTCACCGCCGATGCGCGCCTCACCCATGTCTTCGACGCCGAGACGGGAGACTCCCTGCGATGACCAACGGCAACAGTGTGCGTGTGGTGGCCGCCGGCGACCATTTCATCCTGCCGTCCCTCATCAGGGAGGCGATCGGTCACGAACTCTCCTGCGATGTAGTCGAGTTGACGCTGGGCTGGCCGCTCGAGCCCTTCGGCCCGGTGGCGGAGGTGACAGAGGCCAGCGACGCCGAGGACGAGCTGATCGACGCGCTGGCGGGTGCGCAGGTGCTGGTCACCCAGATGGGCCCGGTCACGGAACGCGTCCTGGACGCCTGCCGCGACCTGCGGCTGGTGGTCGTGTGCCGGGGCGGCCCGGTCAACGTCAACCTGGACGCGGCCAAGCGGCACGACGTCCGCGTCTGCTACGCGCCCGGCCGCAATGCCGCCGCCACCGCCGAGTTCACCGTGGGGCTGATGCTCGCGGCCCTGCGCCGCATTCCGCAGGCCCACAACCTCCTCGCCGGGGAGGGGAGTTGGCAGGGGGCGACGTACTACACGTACGAACACAGCGGCCTGGAGCTGGAGGACCTGCCCGTCGGGCTCGTCGGCTACGGCGCGGTCGGCAGCCGGGTCGCCCGCGCGCTGTGCGCCTTCGGTGCGCAGGTGATGGTCCACGACCCCTACGTGCGCGGCGAGATCCACGGCCTGCGCGTCTCCTCGCTCGACGAACTCCTGCGCCGCTCCCGGGTGATCACCCTGCACGCCCGCCTCACCGCCGAGACCCGCGGCCTGATCGGCGCGCGGCAGCTGGCGCTGCTTCCCCGGGGCGCGGTGGTGGTGAATGCGGCCCGCGGGCCCCTCCTGGACGAGGAGGCGTTGTGCGACGCGCTCGAGAGCGGGCGGGTGTCGGCGGCGGCCCTGGACACCTACCAGCAGGAGCCGGTGCCGGAAGGTTCGCGGCTGTTCGGGTTCCGCGACCGGCTGGTGATGACGCCGCATCTGGGCGGGGCGTCGCGCGCGGTGGCGGAGAAGGCGGCGCGGATCGCTGCCGCGGAAGTGGGGCGGTGGGTGCGGGGTGAGCCACTGGCTCACGCTCTGACATGAGTGTCGGGAAGTGTCGTCGTTTGTCTGCAGCGCCGTCGTGGCCGGTCGCGCAGTTCCCCGCGCCCCTTGAAGGGCGGCTATCGGACCGTAAGGAGAGGCCGCTATGTACGTTGGGATCGATGTAGGTACGTCCATGGTGAAGGCCGCCGCGTTCGACGCGACCGGGCGTGAACTGGCCGTCGAAGCAAGGGCGGTGGGGCTCGCCCTGCACGGCGGTGTGGTCGAGCAGGACATGGAGGAGGTGTACGCGGCCGTAGTCGCCGTGCTTCAGGAGCTGACCGCGAAGGTGCCGGAGCCGATCGAGCTCGCCGGCCTCACCGGTCAGGGCGACGGTGTCTGGCTGGTCGACAAGGAAGGGCGGCCGGTGCGGCCCGCCGCCTCCTGGATGGACGGGCGGGCGCACGAGTTGCTCGACCAGTGGCTGGCGGACGGCACCTTCGAGACGGTGTTCCGGCGGACCGGGAGCGCCATGTTCCCGGGCTGTCCGGGTCCGCTGCTGGCCTGGCTGGACCGCTACGAACCGAAGTCCCTCGACGCGGCGAGCACCGCGCTGTACTGCAAGGACATGGTGTTCCGCCGGCTGACCGGCGCGCCCGTGACGACGGATGTCTCGGATGCCTCGATGCCGTTCCTCGACCCGCGGACCCGGACGTACGACAACCGGGTGGTGGAGCTGCTGGGCCTCACCCACCGCCGTGGGCTGCTCGCCCCCGTCGGCGATCCCATCGCCACCGCGGAGGCGCTCGGCGAGGGTCTGCCGTCCGGCACCCGGCTCGCGAACGGGCCGTACGACCTGCCGTCCTGCGCACTCGGCGCGGGGGTCACGACCCCGGGCGACGGTCTCCTCATCGTCGGCACCTGTCTGGCCAGCCTCGTCGCCACCACCGACCTCGACCTGAGCGGCGAACCGGCCGGCCTGTACATCTCCACCGACCGCCCCGGGCACCGGCTGCGCGCCATGCCCGCGATGGTCGGCACGGCGGCCCTGGACTGGGTGCTGTCGACCACCGGCGTCCGGCACGAGGAGGTCGACGGCCTGCTCGCCGAGACCCCGCCGGGCGCGAACGGCGTCCGCGTCCTGCCGTACTTCGCCCCGTCCGGCGAACGCGCCCCCTTCGTCGAGCCCCGGCTGCGCGCCGAACTCACCGGTGTCTCCCTGGAGTCGACGAAGGCCGACCTGGTCCGCGCGACCTGCGAGGGCATCGGGTACGCCGCCCGGCACTGTCTGGAGGCGGCGGGCCTGACGGGCTCGCTGGCTGTCTGCGGCGGCGGCACACGCAGCCCCGCCTGGATGCGGCTGCTCGCGGACGTCCTGGGGCGCCCACTCAGGGTGGTCGAGGGTGAAGTGGGCGCGCGCGGCGCGGTGTTGGCGGCGGCGGAACGGTACGGGGTGGCGCTGGACGCGGCGGCGTGGACCCAGCCGACGGCCGTCGTGGAGCCGGACACGGGCCGGGCGGCGTACTACGCGAAGGCCTACGAGGACCATCTCGCCCGGCTGGCGGCGGCGCGGGGCCGGGCGCGCAGCTGAATTGCCGTACGACGAAAGGGAGTTGGATGTACCGCATAAGACGCCGATCCCTGCTGTTCGCGGCCGCCGCAACCCCGGCGGCCGCGGCCGTACCCGCACGGGCGGCCTCCGGCGAGCACCCGGACCGCCCGCTGGTCATCGGCCACCGGGGCGCGGCCGGCTGGCGCCCCGAGCACACGGCGGCGGCGTACACCTACGGCGCGCAGACCGGCGCCGACTGGATCGAACCGGACCTGGTGCCGACGAAGGACGGCGTCCTGGTCGTCCGGCACGAGAACGAGATCTCGCAGACGACGGACGTGGCCGCGCACGCCGAGTTCGCGGACCGCCGTACGACGAAGACGGTGGACGGGCGCTCGGTCACCGGCTGGTTCACGGAGGACTTCACGCTGGCGGAGCTCAAGACCCTGCGGGCGGTCGAGCGCCTGCCCTCCGTCCGCAACCGCAACACGGTCTTCGACGGCCGCGACCAGGTCCTCACCTTCCAGGAAGTGGTCGACCTGGCACGGAGGTTGTCGAAGACGTACGGCCGCACGATCGCCGTCTTCCCGGAGACGAAACACCCAACGTACTTCCGCTCGATCGGCCTGGAGCTGGAGCCGAGACTGGCGGCCGCCGTCCGCCGCAACCGGCTGGGCCCGCGCGAATGCGTCATCCAGTCCTTCGAACCGACGAGCCTGCGGCGGATGACGGGACTGGGCCTGCCGCTGTGGCAGGCGCTGGGTACGACGGGCGGACCGTACGACCTGCCCTCGACGACCTACCAGGACATGATGACGCCGGAGGGCCTGGCGAGGATCGCGGAGTACGCGGACTGGATCGGCCCCGACAAGTCGTCCCTCACCGGCACGCCCCTCCTCACGGACGCGCACACGGCGGGCCTGCGGGTGGGCCCGTACACCTTCCGCTCCGAGAACCAGTTCCTGCCGCCGGAACTCCGCCGCGGCACCGGACCCGACGATTTCGGGGACGCGTTCGCCGAGTACGCGCTGTACTACCGCCTGGGAGTCGACGCGGTGGTGACCGACTTCCCGGACCTGGCGGTGATCGCGAGGAGGGGTTGATGACGAGGACCCGGGCATGCCCGAACTGCGGCTCGATGCAGGAGTTCCGCAAGCTGCACGACGACGAGAAAGCGGCGGTCCGGGAAGCGAAGGGGGCCCGGTTCTTCGTGGACAACCTCTGGCGCTGCACTGCTGTCGGCTGCCTGACGTACTTCCCCGCCGGCCACGTGCGCGAACACGGCCTCCTCCCCGAGAAGTTCCGCAAGGAGAAGGAGGAGGCCGCCGACGGGTGACCCTTACAGGTTGCTGAAGTCCGGCCCCGCCGTCCGGGTCCGCTTGATTTCGTAGAAGCCCGGTACCGAGGCCACAGCGAGGGTGCCGTCCCAGAGTTTGGCGGCGTCCTCGCCCTTGGGGGCCGGGGTGACGACCGGGCCGAAGAAGGCGATCTGCTCGCCGTCGGAGCCGGGGACGGCGATGACCGGGGTGCCGACCTCCTGGCCGACCTTCTCGATGCCCTCCTTGTGGGAGGCGCGCAGCTCGGCCTCGAACTCGAAGTCCTCCTGGTCGGCGTAGTCGATCAGGTCGGCGGGCAGGCCGGCGTCGGCCAGAGCGCCCACGATCGCCTCGACGGTCGGACCCTCGCCCTGGTTGTGGATGCGCGTGCCGAGGGCCGTGTACAGCGGGCCGAGGACGTCCGCGCCGTGCTTCTGCCAGGCCGCGGTCACCACGCGCACCGGCTTCCACGCCTTGGTCGCGAGCATCTCCCGGTACTGCTCGGGCAGCTCGTCTATCCGGTTCTCGTTGAGCACGGCCAGGCTCATGATGTGCCAGCGGACCTCGATGTCCCGGACCTTCTCCACTTCCAGCACCCAGCGGGACGTCATCCAGGCCCAGGGGCACAGCGGGTCGAACCAGAAGTCGACGGGGGTCTTGGCGGAGGTGGTCGCGCTCTCGGACATGGCTCTCCTAGGAAAAGCGTGCGTTTCCCCAGGCAACACCCACCATGCCGCCCCCATTCCCGGGTGCCCGGCGTCAGGGGCACATGGCAGGATCGGTCCTGTTCCGCCGTACCCCACCCATGTCCGATATGTCCAGAGGGAGTACTGCCCGTGCCCGGTGAGAATCTGACCCGCGACGAGGCCCGGGAGCGGGCCGCACTGCTGTCCGTCGACGGGTACGACGTGTCCCTCGATCTGCGTACAGCGGTGGGCGACGAGGTCGGCGACGGTCCGCGCACCTTCCGGTCCGTCACCACGATCCGCTTCCGCAGCAACGAGCCCGGCGCCGCCACCTTCGCCGATCTGATCGCGCCGAGTGTGACCGCCGTCTCACTCAACGGCAAGGATCTCGACCCGGGCGCGGTCTTCGACGGCTCACGGATCCTCCTGGAGGACCTGGCCGCCGACAACGAGTTGATCGTCGACGCCCAGTGCGCCTACTCCCGCACCGGCGAGGGCCTGCACCGCTTCGTCGACCCCGAGGACGGCGAGGTGTACCTGTACACCCAGTACGAGCCCGCCGACTCCCGCCGCGTCTTCGCCAACTTCGAGCAGCCGGACCTCAAGGCCCCCTTCCGCTTCGAGGTACGGGCACCGGAGGGCTGGACGGTCTGGAGCAACGGCGTCGGCGAACTCACGGACGGCGTCTGGAAGTTCGCGGAGACCAAGCCGATCTCGACGTACATCACATGCGTGACGGCCGGCCCCTACCACTACGTCACCGACTCGTACTCCCGCACCTTCGAGGACGGTACGACGCTGGAGATCCCCCTCGGCGCCCTGTGCCGCAAGGGCCTGGCGCCCTACTTCGACTCGGACGACGTCTTCCTGGTCACCAAGCAGGGCCTGGACTTCTTCCACGACAACTTCGACTACCCGTACCCCTTCGGGAAGTACGACCAGGCGTTCGTGCCCGAGTACAACCTGGGCGCGATGGAGAACCCGGGCCTGGTGACCTTCCGCGAGGAGTACATCTTCCGCGGCATGGTCACACAGGCGTCCTACGAGGCGCGGGCCAACGTCATCCTGCACGAGATGGCGCACATGTGGTTCGGCGACCTGGTCACCATGGTGTGGTGGGACGACCTGTGGCTGAAGGAGTCCTTCGCGGACTTCATGGGCACGTTCGCGAACGTCGGCGCGACCCGCTTCAAGGACGCCTGGATCACCTTCGCCAACCGCCGCAAGGCCTGGGCGTACCGCGCGGACCAGCTCCCCTCCACCCACCCGATCACCGCCGACATCCGCGACCTGCAGGACGCGAAGCTCAACTTCGACGGCATCACGTACGCCAAGGGGGCTTCCGTACTGAAGCAGTTGGTGGCGTACGTCGGCCGGGACGCGTTCCTGGAGGGCGCGCGGCGCTACTTCAAGCGGCATGCGTACGGCAACACGCGCCTGGGCGACCTGCTGTCGGTGCTGGCGGAGACCAGCGGCCGGGACATGGCCACGTGGTCGCGGGCGTGGCTGCAGACGGCTGGCGTCAACTCCCTCACTCCGCAGGTGCTGCTGGACGCGGAGGGCCGGGTCGACGAACTGGCGGTCGTGCAGGAGGCCGCCGAGTCGCATCCGGAGCTGCGGCCGCACCGGGTCAAGGTCGGCCTGTACCGCCGCACCGAGGCGGGAACCCTGGAGCGCTACGCCGGGGAGGAGGTCGACGTCGACGGCCCACGGAGCGTGGTCGGGTATGCGGCCGGCCTCCAAGCTCCCGACCTCGTGCTGGTCAACGACGACGACCTGACGTACTGCAAGACCCGGTTCGACGAGCAGTCGCTGGCGACCCTGAAGGATCACCTCGGCGACATCACCGACCCGCTCGCGCGGGCGCTGTGCTGGTCGGCGCTGTGGAACCTGACGCGGGACGCGCTGCTGCCGGCGAGGGAGTTCGTCGACTTCGTGCTGCGCTTCGCGGGCCGCGAGTCGGACATCGGCGTGCTGCAGATGCTGCAGGCGTGGGCCAACTCGGCGCTGGTCCACTACGTGGCGCCCGAGTGGCGTCCGACCGGCGAGGCGCTGCTCGCCGAGGGCGCCCTGCGCGAGCTGCGGGCGGCCGAGCCGGGCAGCCAGCACCAGCTGGCCTGGGCGCGTTTCTTCGCGACGGTGGCCTCGGCGTCGGCCGATCTGCAGCTGCTGCGGGGCCTGTTGGAGGGGACGGAGAAGATCGAGGGGCTGGAGGTCGACCAGGAGCTGCGCTGGGCGTTCCTGGAACCGCTGGCCGCGCACGGGGCCGCGGACGAGACGGTGCTGGCGGCCGAGCTGGCCCGCGACGACACGGCGTCCGGCAAGCGCCACCAGGTGCGCTGCCTGGCCGCCCGCCCCTCGGAGGCGGTGAAGGCGCAGGCGTGGGCGCAGGTCGTGGAGTCGGACGCGCTGTCCAACGCGCTGGTGGAGGCCACGATCGCGGGCTTCGCGCAGCCGTCGCAGCGGGAGCTGACCGCGCCGTACGTCTCCAAGTACTTCGCGGCGATCGAGCGGGTGTGGCAGGAGCGGTCGATCCAGATCGGCATGGACGTGGTCCGGGGCCTGTTCCCGGCCTACCCGCCGCAGCAGGAGGCGCAGTCGACGCTGGAGGCGACCGACGCCTGGCTCACGGCCCACGAGGACGCGGCGCCGGCGCTGCGCAGGCTGGTCCTCGAGGCGCGCGACGACCTGGCCCGGGCGCTTCGGGCCCAAGCTTTGGCCAACGACTGAGCCACCAGTGACCGTTACGGAATCCGGTCAATAACACCCGTAACCCCTGGGCCAACCCGTTTGGACCAGGGGTTTTCCGTGCCCTATCGGCACCCGAACACCCGTCCTTTAGTGCCGCCTTGTCCGTATTTGTCGACGAGCGTGTAACAGCGGTTAAAGCGCGGACCGGGCGCGGAAAACCCCCGGCATGAACCACAACACCCCGCTCCCCCCGGCCTCCCCCCGCCCCCTCCGCCACCTCGCGGAGGTGCACCGCCGAGTCGTGACGACGGCTGTGCTGCGCTCGCACGGGGTCTCGTCCGCGGAGATCAGCGAGCAGTGCCGCCCCGGCGGCCCCTGGCAGCAGTTCCTCCCGGGCGTCTTCCTGCTCCACCCGGGCCCGCCGACCAGCGAGGAGCGGCTGCACGCGGTGCTGATGTACGCGTCCCGGGAGTCGGCGCCGGGGGTGCCGTCCCAGCCCCGCGCGGACGAACCGCACCGACCGGTGTACGCGGAGGCCGTGATCACGGGCCTGGCGGCGCTGACCCTGCACGGCTTCACGTCCGCCCCGCCGCTGCTGTCCCTGGACAAGATCGACGTCCTGGTCCCGCGGCTGCGCCGGCTGCGCTCGACGGGCTGCGCCCGGATCGTCCGCACGGCTGCGCTCCCGACTCCCCAGCAGGTGACGGGAGTTCCGATCGCACCGGTCCCGCGCGCCCTGGCCGACGCGGTCTCCGAGCTGTCGGACGCCGGCGCGGTACGCCGTCTGCTGACCGAGGCGGTGCGCAGCGGCCACTGCGAACCGGCTTCGGTCGTAAGGGAGTTGAACAACTCCAAGCTGCTGAGCCGCCCGCACGTGGTGGACGCGGTGGACTCGCTGCTGGCCGAGGGCCGCGCGATCGCCGAGGACCGGCTGTACCGGATGGTCCAGGAGTACGGCCTCCCCGACCCGGTCTGGAACGTCGACCTGCGCCTCCCCGGAGGCCCGCACCTGGGCGGCCTCGACGCGTACTGGCCGGAGCAGGCGGTGGCGGTCGAGCTGGACACCCGCGCCCCCCGCCAGGACGAGGACGCCCTGTGGTCGGAGTACGCCCGCAAGCGCGAACACCTGGAGCGCCTCGGCATCACGGTCGTCTACATCACCCCGAAGAAGCTGCGCGACTCCCTGGAGCAGCAGGCGGCCGTCGTCCGCACGGCACTGATGGCGTCCGGCGACCGGGATCCCGCCGCGTATGTCGTGGTGCTGCCCCGGTAGTGACGGACCGGGGCCGTATCAGGAGGGGAGAGGAGGGGCCGCCGGGCCTGGGACCGGCGGCCCCTCCTCATGTCGTCACCAACAGGACCTACGGCCTACTGGTCGAACTCGGGGATCAGGTCGCCCACCAGCCGGATGCTGCTCAGCACGCTCCCGTGGGGCAGTGCGCCCACCTGCTGGAAGCACATCAGCCGGTCGATGCCCAGGTCGGCGTAGGGGTTCTGGATCTCGCTGAAGATGTCGATTTTCACACCATGAATCTATTCATGGTGGTGTATGTGAGGCATCAACCGTCCAATGGCGGGACGAGTTGGGCACGGGGTCAGAGCGGCTCCGGCAGCGTCCGCCGCGCGGCGGCGGCACCCGCCGCCACCCGGTCCAGCAGGGCGGCGTACGACGCGATCATCCGTGACCGGCTGAAGCGTTCGCGGCTCGCGGCGAGGGCCGGGGCGAAGTCGGCGCGGGAGGCGGTGGCGGTCGTCCATGCGTGGGCGATGGCCGTCGGGGCGGGCGGGGTGACGATGCCGTGACCCGTCACGATCGCCGCGCTGTCGCCGACGTCGGTGGCCACCGGGACCGCGCCGCACATCATGCCCTCGATCAGGCACAGCGGGGCCGCCTCGCCCCAGGAGGAGGTGAGGGCGACCACGTCGGCGGCGGCGTAGACGTGCTCCATGTCGTGCCGTACCCCGAGCGGGTGGAGGCGGTCCGCGAGCCGCCGCCGGGCCGTGCCGAACGCGGCCTCGATGTCCGCGTCCAGCCCCGGGTTGAGGGGCGTCATCCCGGCACCGCACATCAGCACGTGCCCGGCCGGCTCCCGCTCCAGCCACTCCCGCGCGGCCCGCAGGAACAGCGGGACGTTCTTCATCGCGTCGTAGCGGGCCGCGAAGACGACCACCGGGGCGGTGGCGGGGATCCCGAGGGACGTGCGCAGGGCGAGCCGCCGGGCCGGGTCGGGGCGGAAGCGCAGGAGGTCCACGCCGTTCGGGATGACGTGCAGCAGACCGGCCGGGATCCCGGCGGCCTCGTACGCGGCCCGCGTGGACTCCGCGCAGCACACGCACGCGGCGACCGTGCCGTCGGCGATGGCCGCCTTGAGGTCGTCGAGGGCCCGGCCCTGGTTCTCCGGGTCGGAGCGGTGCAGACAGACCACGACCGGGCGGCGCGGGAGGCCCGCCTGGTTGAGCAGGCGCAGCGGCTGCTCCTTGAGGGAGAGGATGACGTCCGCGTCGGCCGTGGCCCGGGCCGTATCGGCCAGCTCCGGTCCGGTGAACGTGGCTGGATCACCGCTTGCGGGGAAGGTCCGGCCCAGGGAAGTGACGCCCACCCCGGCCGCGGTCAGCGACCGGTAGCAGGCGTCGTCCTCCATCCGCTGCCGGGTGGCCTCCCGGTGCACCTCGCCATGGATGCTCAGCACCCGTTGCTGCTGGCCACCCTCCTGCAGCCCCCGCACGACGTCACTGTGAACGATCCGGGCCCCGCCGGAGAAGAAACCCTCGTAGACCGAGAGCACGTGCAGTCCGCGCCCAGCACGCACACGACCACCCGCCTTGCGCAAATCGAGCCATCCCCGTGAACAGCGGGTTAGCCGATATGAGGCGGCATGAATATTGCGTACGGATTAACTCGGTGCTTCGTGTCGGAGTCCGCTCGTTTACACCCGCCTTTTGTTTACACGGTGGTGTGAATCGGAGGTCATTTGGCGCAGAACTCCGCCTCGATCACCGCCTCGCTGTCCCCCGACCAGTCCCCGTTGAAGTTGAAGGCGAGGGAATGCCGGCCGTCCGTCGTGGTCGCCGCGACGGACGAGGAGCCGTGGATGCCGCCGTCGTGGCCCCAGACGTGGACGCCGCAGGAGAGGGTGCGGTCGATCAGGCCCAGGCCGTAGCGGGCGCCCGGGACGACGTCGGCCTTCACCGTGGTCTTCATCTCCTTCAGCTGGTGCGGTGGGAGCAGGCGGCCGCCGATCAGGGCCGCGTAGAAGCGGTCCAGGTCGGCCGAGTCCGAGATCATCTCGCCGGAGCCGTAGGCGAGGGAGGGGTTCAGGGTCGTGACGTCGTACGTCGGGCCCGTCGTCGATTCCGCGAGTTTGGAGTAGGCGCGGCTGCTGGGCCGCGGGACGGTGACCCGGGTGCCGGGGACCGAGGTCGCGGTCAGGTGGAGCGGGGCGATGATTCGGTCGCGGATTTCCGATCCGTACGAATGGCCCGTGACCTTTTCGATCACCATCGCGGCCAGGAGGTAGTTCGTGTTGGAGTAACTCCAGGACGTGCCCGGTGCGAAGTTCGGCTTGTGGGACATCGCGACCGCCAGCAGGTCCTGAGGGGTCTTCCGGTCGTAACGGTGCTTGAAGAAGCCGTCCTTCAGGAAGTACGTGCGGACGAATTCGTCGTCCTCCGTGTAATTGAAGACTCCGCTGGTGTGGTTGAGGAGCTGGCGGACGGTGATGGCGCGGCCGTCGTGGCCGTGGCCGCGAACCTCTCCCGGCAGCCACTTATGCACCGTGTCGTCCAGCGACAGCCTGCCCTCCGCCTCCAGTTGGAGCAGCACCGTGGCCACGAATGTCTTGGTGATGCTGCCGACGCGGTAGCGGTCCTCGGCCGAACGGGGCGCGCCCGTCCGGAGGTTGCGCACGCCGGCCGTCGTGGACCAGGTGCCGTGCGCGTCCTTCGCGGTCGCCGTGACGCCGGGGACGCCGTCCTTGACGGCTGCCTCGATGGCCGCTCTGGTCGTCGCGTGGTCGGCGGCCGGCGCCGCCGCGAGGGCGGGGCCCGCCAGGGCGGCCGTCAATGCCACAGCCGTCGTCGCCACCAGGGTCGTACGTACACGCATGTCCTCCCCCTTCTCACCGGACTCGGTTCGGGGGAGACAGACACGGGCCGCGGAGTGGAGGTTGATGCGCTGCGGGACGGTTGAGCGGGTTCCGGCCGGTCTTCGACCGGCGCGTCCGGCAGCGCCGAGAAGACACCGGCCCTGGCGGACCAGTCCGCGAACACGCCGTGGAACAGCTGGTGGGGTTGGGTCGGCCGGGAGTGCCTCAGGGATGCCATGGTTCGAAGGTAGGGAGAAATGGCTCGCTGATACCGTCCAATGGCATGCGGGAATCACAGACCAATGTGCGGGCGGCACAGACCAACCTGGCCGGTGACCTGCTGCTCCGGCTGGGCCGGGACGGCGAAGGGCCGCTGCACGAGCGGGTCAAGCGGGCGCTGCGTACGGCGATCAGGCAGGGGCGGATCGAGGTCGGTACCGCCCTGCCGCCCAGCCGGCAGCTCGCCGCCGACCTCGGCTGCTCGCGCTGGGCGGTGACCGAGGCGTACGGGCAGCTCGTCGCCGAGGGATACCTGGAGGCGCAGACCGGCTCCGCGACCCGGGTGCGCTGGTCGAACAGCCCGGACGCGGACTCCGTGGACCGCGCGCCGCGCCCGGCTCACGTGGCCCGCTTCGACCTGGCCCCGGGCCTGCCGGACCTGCGGGCGTTTCCGCGCCGCCGGTGGGCCGAGGCGGTGCGCGCGCAGGTGACCACCGTGGCGTTCTCGGAGCTCGGCTACCCGCCGCCCGGCGGCCACCTCCGGCTCCGACGCCTGCTCGCCGCGTACCTGAGCCGCTCCCGCGGGGTGTCCGCCTCCCCCGAGGACGTGACGGTGTGTACGAGCGTGACCGACGGCGTACGGCGCCTCTGCCATGTGCTGCGCGCCCGTGGCATCACCGCGGTCGGCTGCGAGGAGCCGGGCTGGACGCGGCTGCGCGACGTGATCCGCGCGGCGGGCCTGGAGCCGGTGCCGGTGCGCGTGGACGCCGGCGGTCTGCGCACCGACGACCTCGCCGGACACCCGGGCCTCCGGGCGGTGCTGACGACGCCGGCGCACCAGTTCCCGCTGGGCACGGTGCTCGCCCCCGAGCGCCGGGCCGCGCTGCTGCGCTGGGCCCACGAGGTCGACGGCGTCGTACTCGAAGACGACTACGACGCCGAGTTCCGCTACGACCGGCGTCCGGTCGCGGCCCTGCAGGGCATGGACCCGTCCCGGGTCGTCCTGTTCAAGTCGCTCAGCAAGATCCTCTCCCCCGCACTCGGCATCGGCTGGCTCGTGGCCCCGCCGCGCTGGACCCGCGAGCTGCACCTGGCCGACCAGACGGCGGCCCAGCCCCCGACCCTCGACCAGCTGGCCTTCGCCCAGCTACTGGAATCGGGGGCGTACGACCGCCATCTGCGGGCCTGTCGCAAGCGGTACCGCGACCGGCGCGACGCGCTGGTGCGGGCGCTCGCCGAGCAGTTGCCCGACGCCCCGGTCTC
Source organism: Streptomyces sp. NPDC047043 (assembly GCF_040644055.1). Lineage (NCBI taxonomy): Bacteria > Bacillati > Actinomycetota > Actinomycetes > Kitasatosporales > Streptomycetaceae > Streptomyces > Streptomyces sp. NPDC047043. Next base: position 276,879 of record NZ_JBEYVO010000003.1, on the reverse strand, counting down.
CGGCGTCGCGGCCGGGCTTCACCTCATCCTGCGGATGCCTTCCGAGGTGGACACGGCGGCCGTGGTCAGGGCTGCCGCCGCGCGGTCGCTGCAGGTGGCCGACCTCGCGGCCTATCACGCCACCGAGGACCACGCCGATCACGGCCTGGTCCTCGGGTACGGCAATCTCGCGGACGGCACGGTGGACGAGGCGGTGCGCCGGCTGCGCGAGGCGCTCGACGCGAACCGCTAGTCCGGCTGTCAGCCCTTCTTCAGGACGAGTTCCGTGTTGCGGTCGTTGGCGTCGCCGCCGAGGGTGAGGTTGGCGCCGGGGGCGTTGTAGGACAGCTCTCGGTAGAGGGCTGCCAGGCCCGTCTGGGTGAGGTCGGAGAAGTCCGTGCGGTGCGGGGCGGCGGACTCCACGAGGGTGGTGAACAGGGAGATCGTGCCGTCCTTGTTGTCCACCAGCTCGATGACGCGGGCGAGTTGGGGGTGGTCCACGTGCGACGCGGTGGAGATCTCCCAGAAGGAGCGGCCGTCGGGGGCCGAGTGCGGGGTGATCTCGTTGCGGTGGATGTGGCCGTTCACCCAGGCGAGCACGTTGGCGTGGCTGGCGAGGAGGGCGATGACCTCCTCGCCGTTGTGCCGACGCTCGCTCGGGCGGGCCGGGTCGACGTGGTTCGTGTTGGTCATCGTCTTGCTGGTGTGGTGGCTGAAGACGACGACGTGCGAGTCCTTGTTGTCCCGCAGCTGCTTGTCCAGCCACTTCAACTGGGCGCTGCCGATGGAGCCTTCGTAGTGGCCGCCCGGGTCGGTGGTGTCCAGGCTGATCCCGATGACGTCGTCGGCGATGCGGAAGGTGTAGTACTGCGTGCCCGCCGCGAGGTTGGCCGTGGAGTAGCCGTGCCCGACCGGGCCCAGACCGCGGTACGCCGGGTCGAGGTGGGCCTTGAGGTAGTCGGTCGGGGTGTACGGGGCGCGCTTCTCGTCGGGCGTGACCGACCGCATGTCGCGGGTGTGCGCCTTGAGCAGGTCCCGGAAGGCGGTGCCCTTCGGGTCGTTGCCGGCCTTGATGTGGTCCTGCAGTTTCTTCGCCTCGGAGGCGGACAGGGACATCAGCTTCTTGCCGCCGACCGCGTACTCGGCGAGCCAGGAGTCGCCGTGGCCGTAGCAGCCCAGCGGCATGGCGTCGTGGTTGCCGACGGTGGAGTACCAGGGCAGGTTCAGGCCGGGGCTCTGGACCTCGCGGATCGCGGCGGTCAGGAAGCCGTTGAGGTGCGGGAAGCCGACCTGCTTGTCCGCGTCGCGCAGGACGGAGTCGGGCTGCCAGTACGTCTTGATGCCGCTGTTCTGGACGCCCTCGTAGTGGCGCAGGTCACCGGAGTTGGGGCTGATCCGGCCGCCGCTCATGATGGTGAGGAACCACTCGAGCTCGGACTTGGCGTTGTTGTCCGTGTTGTCGCCGGTGGTCATCGCGAAGTGCAGCGGGGACCCGGTGACGGGGGCGCCGCGCAGGGCGTTGATGCGCTCGACCAGCGAGACGGCGCCCTGCACGGTCAGCGCCTCGTGCGGGCGCCAGGCGTGCTTGTCCGTGGAGCGCAGGTACTCCAGGCGCAGCGGGTGCTGGGAGTCGATCAGGTGCAGGTCGGTGAGCTGCACGAAGGAGGCGAGCGCGGTACGGCGGCCGGCGCGGCCCGACTTGGGCGCGGCCAGCTCACTGCGCACGACGCGGGTCCAGCCGGGGCCGTCGCCCAGGCGGCGGTAGCCGGCGGAGGTGCGCGGGGCGGCGACGGAGGCGAGGGTGGTGCCCTTGGTGTACGGGGCGAGGGGCGCGGCCGGCGCCTTGCGGGACTGCGCCACGACCCGGGTGGTGCCCGTGGTGGTGGCGGCCTGGCTGTCGGTGGGCCGCAGGGCGTAGCCGAGGCCCGCGGAGACGGTCGCCGCGCCGGTGGCGGCGAGGACGGTACGGCGGTTGACCGCCGGGATGGTGGCGGCGACAGAGCGTATGCGCGACATGGCGCGATCTCCCCGAGTGCGAACGCGTCGGCAGTGGTCGCGGGCGCTCGCTTTCGCGAACATCCCGCTCGTACTGGATGCTTGGCACCGGGAATGACCTGCTGGTGAACGAGACGGCAACGCGCAACGCCGATCACCGTACGTGGATCTTCAGCAACCTTACGCGTTCACGACAGCTCGTCGGACGGCCGGGAGTCGGTCACTCAGTGTTCATCTTTCGGGGTACTCCACCTATTCACCGGGCTCTGTGCGGCTATTCCGCGGGGTTCTGCGGGATCGTCGCCACCCGCCCCGTGACCGGCCGCTCCCGCCACAGCGCCAGCCCCACGTCGACCAGGCCGACGCGGTTCAGCCCGGGAACAGCCTCCAGTGGGTGCCAGGCCGCCATGTCCGTGGAGCCGCCGATCTCGGGGCGGAGTTCGCCGCCGGTGATGCGGGCCTCGTAGACCAGGCGCAGGCCCTGGTGGTCGACGGTGCGGCCGAAGCGGCGGGGGAAGCGGAGGCGGTTGCTGTGCACGCCGAGCAGGCCCGTCACCTCGATGTCGTAGCCGCTCTCCTCGTGCACCTCCCGCCGGACGGTGTCGTAGGGGTCCTCGCCGTGTTCCATGCCGCCGCCGGGCAGGGTCCACTCGGGCTCGCCGTCGTCGTCGATCCAGCGGGCCAGCAGGAGTTGGTCCTCACGGACGCACATGGCGTAGGCCGCCACCCTCAACTTCTTGCGCACGTACAGACGTTAGTCCGCGACGGACGGATTGGCAGGCGAGTATTCGGGCGCCGACCAGTGCAGCGGCAGCGCCGACGGAGTCTCGACCGCCTCGGTGACCGTCAGGCGCACCCGGCGTTCACCGTCCGCCGCGAACTCCGTCCGTGCCTCGCCCGTCAGTTGCAGCGTCGTGCCCGTCGTCCAGTCCAGGAACAGCAGGCCCGCCCGCGGGTCGGACCGCAGGTTGCCGAGGGTGAGGAACATCGAGTTGCCGGGATAGTCCCGCCAGCTGAGTTCGTGCGGTGAATCGACCTGTACGAAGCCGGGGTTGCCGCCTCTGTGACTGACTTCGACTCCGGTCTCGTGGACCGTGGCGAGGAAGAACGTGTCGGCGGCGGCCACGAAGTCGCTCTGCCGAGCGGTCAGTTCACTGCCGCGCCGGGGCGGTCCCGGCTCGCGGCCCGCCACCACCTCGTACGACTCCCTCTTCTGGATGTACTTGGGGCAGTTGGAGAACACCCGCTCCGCCGTCACCGCGAACCCCCGCCCTGTCGGCCGGAGTCGGCCGTTGAGGCGCATACGGCGGCGGGTGCGCGGGTCCAGGGCGATGGTGCCGACAGGCGTGCCCTCCGTCGCGAGCGCCGGTGCCAGCGGGTCGGCCGGGGGTACCCCGCCGGTCACCGACATCCGGTGCGAGCCCGTCGCCCGTACGAAACCGGGCGTGCCGGTCAGCGGCGACGTCCAGACTCGGCCCGTCGACGGGTCGGCCGCGCCCAGCACCAGCAGCGGCTGCAGCTCCAGGAAGGCCGCCGCCACCGGTTTGATCCCCTCCCCGATCGCCCGGCCCACATGATCGGCCAGCTCCCGGACGCCCACCAGGTCCTGCAGGGCCCGCGAGCCCGAGTGATAGACCCCCACCACCAGTGACACCCCCTGTCTAGAAGAAACCGCAGGTCGGAGCGGACTCGTGAGGCACCGGCGCCCCCTCCGCCCCGCTCGGCACCGAGATCTCCAGCCGGGTCCCGTCGGGGTCGTGGAAGAAGATGCCGCCCGAGGCCGCGCCCTCCCGGTGGGCCACCACACCCTCGTACGCGAAGTCGGCGCCGTATGCGCGCAGGGCCGCCTCGTACTCCCTCACCCGCTCGATCGACTCCGCCTCCAGCGCGAGGTGGTGCAGGCCGGCGCGCTCCCCCTCGTACGGCTGCCCCGCCTGCTGCCAGAGCGTGAGGACGAGGCGCTCGCCGTCGCCCAGGAACGCGTACCGCCTGCCCTCCTCCTTGCCCTCGCCCACCAGGACGAAGCCGAGGACGTCCCGGTAGAAGGCGAGCGAACGGTCGAGGTCGGTGACGTTCAGGCCGATGTGGCCGGTGCGCAGGGTCATGGGTCTCCCTCAGTCGAATATAACCTCTGTAATTGATGTTAATGGTTAGGTCGAGAGAGTGTCAACCGGTCACGTACCCTTTGATGGTTAGCCTGGAAGGAGCCCCTCATGCCCGGCACCCACGACCCGCGCCCCCTCACCGGCGAGCCGCTCGCGCTCGATCTGCTGAACACGCGGTGGAACCAGGAAGGGGTCGTGCAGGATCTGCTCGCCGACGTCGAGGGGCTGGGCGTGTGGCTCGAGTCCACCGGACTGAGCGGCGGCCACCACCCCGACTCCCGGATGCTGCGCCACACCCTCCAGGCCCGCGACGCCCTCCGGAAAGCCGTGGACGGGGCACTGGAGGAAGGCGCGAAGGCGATCGACGCCGTGCTGGAGCACGGCCGGATCCGGGCCACGCTCACCGCCGCCGGACCCGGCGAGCTTCACGAGTTCAGCAATCCCGCATGGGGGCCGGCCTGGCTCGCGGCCCGCAACTATCTGGAGCTCCTCACCACCGCCCCGGACCGCATCCGCGGCTGCGCCGGCCACTCGTGCATCCTGCACTTCTTCGACACGTCGAGGAACGGCACGCGCCGCTGGTGCTCGATGGCCGCGTGCGGGAACCGGGCCAAGGCGTCCCGGCATTACGCACGCTCGAAGGAATCCTGAACCGCCATACCATTTGGCACCATTGGGGACTCATGCCCGTAAAGGGCATCGGGGGTTTTCCCCATACGTCCATATCGTTTCGGTCAACACTTCCCAAACAACTGTCCCTTGGGGAAAGCTGTGCGCTCGTCCGGCACTGGACTCTTTACCTACAAGGGATGCCGATGACCCTCACCCCCCAGCGCGACCCGATATCGGGCGGCGCGAGACGTGTGGCCCGGATAGCCGTGGCCGCCGGTCTCGTCGCCGCCCTCTCTGCGGCGGGGCCGATACCCATGGCCTTCTCCGCCGATGGTCCGTCCAGCACCGCACCCTCGGACGGCACCGTCAAGTCCGCGCACGACAAGCTCGGTTCCGACGACGCGGACCTGCTCGCCGAGGCCAAGGCCGACGGCGACAAGAACGTCACGATGATGATCGCCACCGCGCCGGGGCAGACCGAGCAGGTCGCCAAGGAGCTGGACGCGGTCAAGGGCGGCTCGGTGGGCCGCACTTACGACAAGCTCGGTTACGTCCGCGCCACCGTCCCGACCGGCAAGGCCGACTCGGCCATCGCCGCCGCCGCGAAGCTCTCCTCCGTGCACGGCATCGACCTGCGGGAAGAGATACCGCTGGACGACCCGAGCGCGAGCAGCTCCGCCAAGTCCTCGTCGGCGACGGCCACTTACCCGGCCCCCGACAAGAACACCCCCGCCGAGAACCCGTACAACCCGTCCTTCGAGACGGGCGCCGTCGACTTCGTGAAGGACCACCCGAAGGCGGACGGCCGCGGCATCACCATCGGCATCCTCGACTCCGGCGTGGACCTCGGTCACCCGGCCCTGCAGAAGACCACCACGGGTGAGCGGAAGATCGTCGACTGGGTGACGGCGACCGACCCGATCCTCGACGGCGACGCCACCTGGCGTCCGATGGTGACGTCCGTGTCCGGGCCCACCTTCACCTTCGGCGGCAGGACCTGGACGGCGCCCGCCGGGTCGTACCAGGTCAGCACGTTCAAGGAGTCCGCCACCACGGGTGGCGACGCCAAGGGCGACGCGAACCGCGACGGCGACACGACCGACAGCTGGGGCGTCCTCTACGACGCCGCGGCCGGCACCGTCCGTGTCGACCTGAACAACAACTTCGACTTCAGTGACGACGAGCCGATGAAGCCGTACAAGGACGGCTACCAGATCGGCTACTTCGGCACCGACAACCCGGCCACGGATGTCGTGGAGCGCCAGCCGTTCGTCGTGCAGATCCGCAAGGACGTGCCGATGGACCCCTTCGGCGGCGACTGGGTCGGCAAGAAGGCCGACTTCGTCAACATCGGTGTCATCGAGTCCGAGCACGGCACGCACGTCGCCGGCATCACCTCCGCCAACGGTCTGTTCGGCGGGAAGATGAACGGCGCGGCCCCGGGCGCGAAGATCGTCTCGTCCCGTGCCTGCACCTGGACCGGCGGCTGCACCAACGTCGCGCTCACCGAGGGCATGATCGACCTCGTCGTCAACCGCGGCGTCGACATCGTCAACATGTCCATCGGCGGCCTCCCGGCCCTCAACGACGGCAACAACGCCCGTGCGGAGCTGTACACGCGGCTCATCGACACCTACGGCGTGCAGCTCGTGATCTCGGCGGGCAACTCCGGTCCCGGCGCCAACACCATCGGCGACCCGGGTCTGGCCGACAAGGTGATCTCGGTCGGCGCCACCATCTCCAGGAAGACGTGGGCCGCCAACTACGGCTCGGTCGTGGAGAAGAAGTACGCCATGATGCCGTTCTCCTCGCGCGGTCCGCGTGAGGACGGCGGCTTCACGCCGACCCTGTCCGCGCCGGGTGCCTCGATCAACACCACCCAGACCTGGCTGCCGGGCGCCCCGGTCGCCGAGGCGGGCTACTCGCTGCCGGCCGGCTACTCGATGCTGCAGGGCACCTCGATGGCGTCCCCGCAGGCGACCGGTGCCTCCGCACTGCTGCTGTCGGCCGCCAAGCAGAAGGGCATCGAGCTCAAGCCCGCCGCCCTGCGCACGGCTCTCACCTCAACCGCCTCTCACATCAAGGGTGTTCAGGCGTACGAGGAGGGTGCGGGTCTCATCGACATCGTCGACGCCTGGGACTCGATCCGCGACGGTGCGAGCGCCCACGACTACACCGTGAAGGCGCCGGTCGACACCGCGCTGGACCAGGCTCTGAAGACGCCGGGCTTCGGCACCGGTCTCTACGACCGCGAGGGCGGCCTGAAGGCCGGGCAGAAGAAGACGTACGACGTCACGATCACCCGGACCTCCGGCACGGACAAGGCGGTTCGCCACGAGCTGCAGTTCGAGAACAACGCCGGTGACACCTTCCGGATCGTCGGCTCGGACGAGGTGAAGCTGCCGCTGAACCAGCCGGTGACGGTGAAGGTCCAGGCGAAGCCGAGGTCCGCCGGTCTCAAGAGCGCGATCCTCGAGGTCGACGACCCGAGGACGGAGGGGATCGACAAGCAGATCCTCACCACCGTCGTGGTCTCGGCGCCGGTGAAGTACACCTACTCCGCGTCGAACACCGTGCAGCGCAACAGCACGCAGTCGTACTTCGTGACCGTGCCCCAGGGCGCCAAGTCCCTCGAGGTCGCGATCGGCGGGCTGAAGGACAAGAGCCAGACCCGCTTCATCGCCATCCACCCGTACGGCGTCCCGGTCGACAACACCTCGACCCCGTACTGCTACAACAACTACCTCGACGGCAACGGCTGCAAGCCCGACGTGCGTTCGTACGCGGACCCGCAGGCCGGCGTCTGGGAGATCGAGGTCGAGTCGCGCCGCACCTCGCCGCTGCTCGACAACCCGTACAAGCTGGACGTCGCCGTCTACGGCGCGGCCTTCGACCCGGAGACCGTGACCGTCCCCGAGGCCAAGGTCGGCACGCCGGCCGCCGTCTCCTGGAAGGTGACGAACAAGCTCGCCGCGCTCGACGGCAAGCTGGTCGGCGGCCCGCTCGGCTCGTCCAAGACGGCCCGCCCGACCATCAAGGAGGGCGAGACCCAGACCACCACGGTCGAGGTGCCCGCGGGCGCCAAGTCGCTGGACGTCGCGATCGGCAACGTCTCCGACGCCACCGCCGACCTCGACCTGACGGTGTACGACGCGTCCGGCGCGGTCGTCGGCCAGTCCGCCGACGGCGACTCGGAGGAGGCGGTCTCGGTCGCCTCGCCCGCCGCCGGCACGTACACCATCGAGGTCGCGGGCTACGCGGTCCCGTCCGGCTCGACGGCCTACGACTACCAGGACGTCTTCTTCGCCTCGTCCCTGGGCACGGTCACCGTCGACGGCTCGACGCCGGTCAAGCTCGGCACGGGCGACTCGGCGTCCGTCTCCGCGAGCGTCACCGCCGCGGCGGCCGCCCCGGAGGGCCGCGAGTTCTTCGGCCAGGTCCAGCTGGTGAACACGAAGGGCACGGTCGCCGGCACCGGCAGCGTGAAGATCGAGAAGGTCACGCCGTAGTCGGTGGTACGACGGTGAGGGCGGGCGTCCGTACGGGCGCCCGCCCTTTCTCCTGTCCCGGTCCGCACCTCAGCAGGCCACGTCGGCCGACTTCTGCAGCGCCTGGTCGAGTCCGGCACGTTCGCGGGCGATCGACTTCTCGCCGACGAGCACGTAGTCCGCGGTGGCCGCGTGCTGCGGGATGGACACCAGGATGTGGTCGCCCTTGTGAAGGTCCTTCCGGACGGCCTCCTCGTCGACCACGAAGGTGAGCTCCTTCTTCCCCTTCTCCGGCTTGTACGAGCGGGTCACGTCCAGGGTGATCCGCTCCTGATCGGCGGTTCCGGGCACCCGCTCCACCTGCGCGATGCGGCCCTCGGCGACCAGCCGGGCGCAGGCGAGGTAGCCGGGGCTGTCGAAGGCGGAGCCGGCGCCGGCCGACTCGGCCGTCTTGGCGCCCGAGTCGTCGCTGCTGCCCCCGCTCGACAGGGAGTCGACGCCGCCGCCGGCCTGCGCCAGCAGCCAGCCCATCCCCGACAGCACGCCCGCGGCGGCGGTCACGGCGAGGCCCGCCAGGGCGAACCTGCGCACCCGGGGCCGGGTGGGCCGTGGCGCTCGTACCGGAGTCGCTTCTTCCTGCGTCCCCGTGTCCCGGGCCAGCGTCTCCCCGATGATCCCGAGCTGTTCCCGCAGCAGCGCCACGTCCGCCTCGGCCTTGCGGTGCTCGGCCATGAAGGCGGTGTCGGCGCGGGCCTCGTCGGACAGTTCCTCGCCGGTGATCGCGGCCATGAGCGCATCCGCACCGCTGTGTTCCGCGGTCATGTCACACCACCTCGTCCTCGTGCAGGCGGGCGCGCAGTGCCCGTACCGCCGTGTGCAGCCGGCTCTTGACCGTGCCCTCGGGGACGCCCAGCTCCTGGGCGATCGAGCGGACCGGCAGGTCGGCGTAGAAACGCAGGACGAGGACCTGGCGCTGGGAGTCCGGCAGCTCGTCGAGCCCCTGGGCGACGGCGAGCGAGAGCACGCTGGTGTCCTCGCCGGAGGGCTGCTCGTGCTGGCGCAGCGAGGCCAGCCGCTCCCCCAGCCGGTCCTGGCGCTTCTTGGCCCGGTGCCAGTCCATGGCCAGGTTGGAGGCGACGACGGCCGCCCACGCGGACACGTCGCGCGGCGCCTCGTACCCCTTCGCCGCCCGCTCCAGCAGCCGCAGGCGGACCTGCTGCACCCCGTCCGGCAGGTCCGCCTGCGGCACCCCGCCCAGCGCGAGCACCGCCCGCACCCGGCGTTCCTGAGCCGCGTCCAGAGGATCGCCGTGATCGTCCTCCTGGGCCCGGCGGGCCTTTCTGCGCAGCACAAGCCACCCCCCTCACCGCGTTTCCTCTACGACGCGGCAGCGCACGGAAACGTTCGCCGGATCCCCGGGAAATTCGTTCAGAGGCGTACGTCACACCGTCCGGCAGTCCACTCCTCGGGCATGGAGCGCAAAGAATTGGACAGGCGGACCCGGGTCGGCCGCATGATGGAAAAGCCGCAGACATGCACGTACACGTGGAACACGCAGAGGGAGTCGCCGTGAAGGTCGGAATCGTCGGAGCCACCGGGCAGGTCGGCACGGTCATGCGCAGGATCCTCAAGGAGCGCGACTTCCCGGTCACCGAGCTGCGCCTGTTCGCCTCCGCACGCTCCGCGGGCTCGGTCCTGGACGGCGTGACCGTGGAGGACGCGGCGACCGCCGACTACTCCGGCCTGGACATCGTGCTGTTCTCGGCGGGCGGCGCGACCTCGAAGGCGCTGGCCGAGAAGGTCGCCTCGCAGGGCCCCGTCGTGATCGACAACTCCTCAGCCTGGCGCAAGGACCCCGAGGTCCCCCTGGTCGTCTCCGAGGTGAACCCGCACGCGATCGCGAACCGCCCCAAGGGCATCATCGCCAACCCGAACTGCACGACGATGGCCGCGATGCCGGTCCTGAAGGTGCTGCACGCGGAGGCGGGCCTGGAGACGCTGGTCGTCGCCACCTACCAGGCGGTCTCCGGCTCCGGTCTCGCGGGCGTCGCGGAGCTGCACGGCCAGGCGCAGAAGGTGATCGCCGACGCGGACAAGCTGACGCACGACGGCGAGGCGGTGGACTTCCCGGAGCCCGGCGTCTACAAGCGCCCCATCGCCTTCAACGTGCTGCCCTTCGCGGGCAACCTCGTCGACGACGGCCTGAACGAGACCGACGAGGAGCAGAAGCTCCGCAACGAGTCCCGCAAGATCCTGGAGATCCCCGAGCTCAAGGTCTCCGGCACCTGCGTCCGCGTCCCTGTCTTCTCCGGCCACTCCCTCCAGGTCAACGCCCGCTTCGCCCGCCCGATCTCCCCGGAGCGCGCGACGGAGCTCCTCGCCGAGGCCCCGGGAGTCGAGCTCTCCGACATCCCGACCCCCCTCCAGGCCGCCGGCAAGGACCCCTCCTACGTCGGCCGCATCCGCCGCGACGAGACGGTGGACAACGGCCTGGCCCTGTTCATCTCCAACGACAACCTCCGCAAGGGCGCCGCACTGAACGCGGTGCAGATCGCGGAGCTGGTGGCCGAGGAGCTGAAGGGCTAACCCCTCCTGACCTCGTAGAGGAAACAGCCGTACTCGACGGCCCGGACGTGGACGAGCGCCACGGACGGGTCGTCGAATGCGTTGCGGAAGGCCGCGTCGTCGGGCGCGTCGACCAGCTCGCCGCCGAGGATGCGGCCGTCGGCGGAGTAGCGGCGGACCGTGCGGTGCGCCTTGTCGAAGGGGTAGCCGTCGCCGTCCGGCCCCGGGCACTCCTCGGCGTGGATGAAGACGGGCCCCTGCTCGTCGTAGGCCCCCGGCTCGGCACCCGTCTCGGCGGCCCAGCGGCGCAGGGGTGCGTACGAGACAAGGGCGATCCGCTCACCGGGCTCAGTGCGGCGCAGACAGCAGCGGAGGGGCGCACCGCCCTCGTCGTCGGTGAGGGCGGTCATGGGGCGGCCCGCGTCGTCGGCGGTGCGGAGCTCCTTGAGGACGGACGGGGCGATGGGTCGTGCGGTGTACGTCGTCATGCGTCCAGGCTGACGCGGACGGAGCCGTATGACCGGCGGGAATCGGACGTGGCGGTCCGGCTGTGCTGACCGGGGGATCCATCGGGAAAACCCTCGTCGCCCTCCTCACGGTCCCGTGGAAGGATGGCGGAACCGACACATAACGAGGAGATGACCGCGTGCCTGGCACAAACCTGACTCGCGAAGAGGCGCAGCAGCGGGCGAAGCTGCTCAACGTTGACTCGTACGAGATCGATCTCGACCTCTCCGGCGCGCAGGAGGGCGGTACCTACAGGTCCGTGACCACGGTGCGCTTCGACGTGGCCGAAAACCGCGCCGATTCCTTCATCGACCTGGTGGCACCGACCGTCCACGAGGTGACCCTCAACGGCGACTCCCTCGACCCCGCCGAGGTCTTCGAGGACTCGCGGATCGCCCTTCCGGGGCTGCTCGAGGGCCGCAACGTCCTGCGGGTCGTCGCCGACTGCGCGTACACCAACACCGGTGAGGGCCTGCACCGGTTCGTCGACCCCGTCGACCAACAGGCTTATCTCTACACCCAGTTCGAGGTGCCGGACGCCCGCCGCGTGTTCGCGTCGTTCGAGCAGCCGGACCTCAAGGCGACCTTCCAGTTCACGGTGAAGGCCCCCTCCGGCTGGACCGTCATCTCCAACTCGCCGACGCCCGAACCCAAGGACGACACCTGGGTCTTCGAGCCGACGCCGCGGATCTCGTCGTACATCACCGCCCTGATCGTCGGGCCGTACCACTCGGTGCACAGCGTGTACGAGAAGGACGGGCAGAGCGTCCCGCTGGGCATCTACTGCCGGCCCTCGCTCGCCGAGTTCCTGGACTCCGACGCGATCTTCGAGGTCACGCGGCAGGGCTTCGAGTGGTTCCAGGAGAAGTTCGACTACGCGTACCCGTTCAAGAAGTACGACCAGCTGTTCGTGCCGGAGTTCAACGCGGGCGCGATGGAGAACGCGGGCGCGGTGACCATCCGCGACCAGTACGTCTTCCGCTCCAAGGTCACCGACGCGTCGTACGAGCTGCGCGCCGAGACCATCCTGCACGAGCTGGCCCACATGTGGTTCGGCGACCTGGTCACCATGGAGTGGTGGAACGACCTGTGGCTGAACGAGTCGTTCGCCACGTACACGTCGATCGCGTGCCAGTCGTACCACCCGGAGTCGCGCTGGCCGCACTCCTGGACCACGTTCGCCAACTCCATGAAGACGTGGGCCTACCGGCAGGACCAACTGCCGTCCACCCACCCGATCATGGCCGAGATCCGCGACCTGGACGACGTGCTCGTCAACTTCGACGGCATCACCTACGCCAAGGGCGCGAGCGTCCTGAAGCAGCTCGTCGCCTATGTCGGCATGGACGAGTTCTTCAGCGGTGTGCAGGCGTACTTCAAGCGGCACGCCTTCGGCAACACGCGCCTGTCCGACCTGCTCGGCGCCCTGGAGGAGACCTCCGGCCGCGACCTGAAGAACTGGTCGGAGAAGTGGCTGCAGACCGCCGGTATCAACATCCTGCGGCCCGAGATCGAGACCGACGCGAACGGTCTCATCACCTCCTTCGCCATCCGCCAGGAGGCCCCGGCCCTCCCCGCAGGTGCGAAGGGCGAGCCGACCCTCCGCCCGCACCGCATCGCCGTCGGCCTGTACGAACTCGACGACGCCAGCGGCAAGTTGGTGCGCGACGAGCGGATCGAGCTGGACGTCGACGGCGAGCTCACCGCCGTACCGCAGCTCACCGGCAGGCGCCGCCCGGCGGTCGTACTCCTCAACGACGACGACCTGTCGTACGCCAAGGTCCGCCTCGACGAGCAGTCCCTCGCGTTCGTCACCGAGCACCTCGGCGACTTCGAGTCCTCCCTCCCCCGCGCCCTGTGCTGGGCGTCGGCCTGGGACATGACGCGGGACGCCGAGCTCGGCGCCCGCGACTACCTCTCCCTGGTCCTGTCGGGCATCGCCAAGGAGTCCGACATCGGCGTCGTGCAGTCGCTGCACCGCCAGGTCAAGCTCGCCATCGACCTGTATGCCGACCCGGCTGCCCGCGAGGCCCTGCTCACCCGGTGGACCGACGCCACCCTCGCCCACCTGCGCTCGGCCGAGCCCGGCGGGGACCACCAGCTGGCCTGGGCGCGGGCGTTCGCGGCGACGGCCCGCACACCGGAGCAGCTGGACCTGCTGGAGGCGCTGCTCGACGGTTCGCAGACGATCGAGGGCCTGGCCGTCGACACCGAGCTGCGCTGGGCGTTCCTGGAGCGGCTCGCGGCGGTCGGCCGGTTCGACGAGGCGGAGATCGCCGCCGAGTACGAGCGGGACAAGACGGCCGCCGGCGAGCGCCACGCGGCCGCCGCCCGTGCCGCCCGTCCGACCCCGGAGGCGAAGGCGGAGGCCTGGGCGTCGGTCGTCGAGTCCGACAAGCTGCCGAACGCCGTGCAGGAGGCCGTCATCGGCGGCTTCGTCCAGATCGACCAGCGCGAGCTGCTCGCCCCGTACACCGACAAGTACTTCGAGGTGGTCAAGGACATCTGGGACGCCCGCTCGCACGAGATCGCCCAGCAGATCGCGATCGGCCTCTACCCGGCCCTCCAGGTCTCGCAGGAGGTCCTCGACAAGACGGACGCCTGGCTGGCCTCCGCCGAGCCCAACGCGGCCCTGCGCCGCCTGGTCTCCGAGTCCCGCTCGGGCGTGGAGCGCGCCCTCAAGGCACAGGCGGCAGACGCGCAGACGCTCCGCTAAGGGTGCCGCGATGGGCCGTCGATCGTCTGCGGCGCCATCGCGGCTGGTCGCGCCCACGCGGCGGAGCCGCATGTCGAAACAGTCCCGCGCCCCTTCAGGGCGCGGAAGGGCGCCCGGCGGATCGCCGGGCGCCCTCTCGTGCACGTGCGCTCAGTGCGGCACCATCCCACCCGTCACGTTGACGAACGTGCCGGTGATGCCGGCCGCGTGGTCGGAGGCGAGGAAGACCGCGGTGGCCGCGACGTCGGCGAGGGTGGGGTTGCGGCGGGTCATGCGCATCCCGGCGAGGTTGTCGACGATGCCCTGGACGGCGGCCTCGTCGATGGCCGGGTTGACCGCGGAGAGCTTCTCGACGGTGAACGTCTCCGGCACCCCGGCCGCCCACAGCCCGACGGCCCGCACCCCGCGCGGACCGCACTCCACCGCCAGATTCCGTACGAGCGTGTCGATCGCGGCATCGGCAGGACCCGTGCCGCCCATCATCGGACTGCCGTGCGCGGAACCGCTGTTGAGGGTGAGGATCACACCGGAGCCGCGCTCGGCCATCCGCCGGGCGGCGCCGCGGGCGGTGATGAAGCCCGCACGGACGCCGTTGACCACGGGCCGCAGAAAGTCGTCCACAGGCATGTCGGTGAGCGGGGCGCCCTGCACGTCGCCGCGCGTGACGAGATTGAAGGAGATGTCGACGTCGCCCACGCGGGCGAGGTGCTCCTCCACGGCCGCCTCGTCGAGGGCGTCCACGACGGCGACCTCGGCGTTGCTGATGTCACCGGCCACCGCCTCCAGCGTCTTTCGGGTGCGTCCGACGAGATGCACACGGGCGCCCTCCTCGGCGAAGGCGCGGGCGACCGCACCGCCGATCGAGCCGCCGGCGCCGTACACGATCGCGGTCTTGTCGGTGAGCAGCATGGTGATAACTCCCTGTCGGGGTCGTGTCGTACGAGTCGGTCATACGGACGCACGGCACCGCGATCGCTCATCGGTCGGGAGGCTGAGGTTCTTCGGCTGAGGTCTTTCAGAGACGCAGCGGCAGTCCGAAGGCCGGGAACAGGTGCGGCTCGAAGGACATGATCTCCACGATCCGGTCGTCGGCGTCGAAGCGGAGGACGTCCAGGACCTGGGCGCGGTAGACGTTCGTGCCGGGGCGGCGGACGTAACCTCCGGTCGCCAGCTGCCCGTTGGCGCGGGCGGGCAGGTTGCGCCAGTGGCCGAGGAACATCGGGGAGGCCGGGTCGAGGTTGGGGCGGACGAAGTCGAGGAGGGCGTCGCGGCCGGTGAACCAGAACGGGTTCGGCGGCATGGTGAGCGTGACGTCCTTGCCGAGCAGCTCGGTCATGGAGTCGAAGTCGAGGTGTTCGACGGCGGTCATGTACCGCTGCAGGACGGCCCGTTGGGCCTCGGTGGGCTCGGCGGCCGTCCAGTCGCCGCGCTGCCGGGGCAGATGGTCGCGCAGGGTGGGCCGGGCCCGTTGCAGGGCGCTGTTGGCGGAGGCGACGGTCAGGCCGAGGGCCTCGGCGGTCTCGGCCGCGCTCAGCCCGAGCACGTCCCGCAGGATCAGTACGGCGCGCTGGCGGGGCGGCAGGTGCTGGATGGCGGCGAGGAAGACCAGCTCAAGGGTCTCGCGGGAGACGGCGGCGGCCTCGGGCTGCTCCGCCGCGGAGGGCAGCTCGTCGTCGGGATAGGGCTGCAGCCAGGTGATGCGGGCGGGTGGTTCGCCGGTGCCGTGGTTCATGCCGGGGATCGGCTCGTAGCGCTGCGGGCGGCGAGCGGTGCGGCGCTGGAAGTCCAGGCAGGCGTTGGTGGCGATGCGGTACAGCCAGGTGCGGGCGCCGGCCCGCCCCTCGAAGCCGTCCCGCGCCCGCCAGGCCCGCAGGAACGTCTCCTGCACCAGGTCCTCGGCGTCGTCGTAGGAGCCGGTCATGCGGTAACAGTGCACCTGGATCTCGCGGCGGTGGGACTCGGTGAGGGTGGCGAAGTCGGCTTCGGTGAGGAGGTCTTTCGTCACGGGGGTCGGTGTGACGGAATCGTTCGCGCTGTCCCGGGCGACCCGGGCGACGCGCCGCAGCTGCGCGACGGCGGCCGACAGTTCGGTCACCCCGGAGTAGAGGACGGAGGCCGGCTGCGGCACCAGGTCCTTCACCCGGCGCCCGATGTCCTCGATGAGCCCCTGCACACTCGCCCCGGCCTGCTGCCGTTCCCGGTAGGCCTTCTGCCGGCAGGCGGCCGAACAGTAGACGGAGCTGCGGCCGGTGCGTCCCTTCCGGCCGGGCAGCGGCTTCCCACAGACCGCACAGGTGTCGGTGACCACGGGCATCCTCCGGAGTTGCGTCACACGGGGACGGGGTGACGCTATCGCGGGTCGGTGCCCGTGAGGTGTCTGCGCGCACACCTTCGGAAGTCCGCCACCAGCCGGCTGCGGTCGCCGGCCCGGGTGGCCAGGGCGACATGGCTGGGCTCGACGCCGTGCAGCGGGACTGTGGTGAGGTCGGGTCGCAGTTGCCTTGCGCGCCCGTCGACCGCGATGACCACGGCCTGTCCGTCGGCGACGACCTCGAACTTGTCCTCCAGGTCATGGATGACGGGCCCGTCGGGCGCCCGGCTGCCGTCCGGCCGGGGCTCCAGGCGCCAGTAGTCGCTCCAGGCGGGGTCGGCGCCGGCCAGCCGGGGCAGGGGTTCGTCGGCGATGTCGTCGACGGTGACGGACTCCTTGCCGGCCAGGCGGTGGTCGAGCGGGACGACCAGGACCCTTTCCTGGTCGTAGAGCACGCTCACCTCCAACCCGTCGGTGGGGAAGGGCAGTCGGGCCACCACGGCGTCCACCCGATGCGCCAGCAGGGCCGCACGCTCCTCGCCCCAGTCCACGTGCACGGACCGTACGTCGGCGTCCGGGTGCCGGTGCCGCAGCTCGCGCACCGCCGGCGTGACGATGATCCCGGCCGTGTAGCCGACGGTGAAGCGGCTGGGCTCGGCCGCCGCCCGGGTCTCGGCGACGGACTGCGCGGCGGCCCGCAGCAGTGCCTCGGCGCGCGACCGGAACACCTCCCCGGCCTCCGTCAGCCGGGTGCCCCGCGAGGTGCGGTCGAGGAGCCGGGCGCCCACCTGGTGTTCCAGACGGGCGATCTGCCGGCTCAGGGACGGCTGGGTGATGTGCAGGGCCTCGGCGGCCCTGCCGAAGTGACGGTGTTCCGCCACGGCGGTGAAGTACCGGACCAGGCGCAGGTCTAGGTCGGCCATGGACCCAATCTACCTGTGGTGATGCCCGAAGCGTATTGCCCGATGCGAAAGAGGCTTTGGACGCGGACCCCGATCCCTCCGGACGATGGAAGCACATCCACTCCCCCCTTCCTGGAAGGCCGCATCATGCGCGTATTCGTCACCGGTGCCTCCGGTTTCATCGGCTCGGCCGTCGTCCGTGAACTCCTCGACGCCGGTCACCGGGTCACCGGCCTCGCCCGCTCCGACACCTCCGCGGCGGCGCTGACCGCCGCCGGGGCCGAGGTGCACCGGGGCTCGCTGGAGGACCCGGACAGCCTGGCCGAGGGGGCGGCCGCGGCCGACGGCGTCGCCCACCTCGCCTTCATCCACGACTTCTCGGCCATCGAGGCCGGGTACGCCGCCGACCGGCGGGCGATCGAGACGATCGGGGCCGCGCTCGACGGCTCGGGCAAACCCTTCATGGTCTCCTCGGGCACGGCGCTGCTCCAGCCGGGCGCGGTCGGTACGGAGGAGGACACCCCCGTGCCGGGGTCGTTCGGGGCGCTGCGGGGACGCAGCGAGACCATGGCCCTCGCGCTGGCCGACCGCGGGGTGCGCTCGATGTCCGTCCGGTTCTCACCGTCCGTGCACGGCCGGGGAGACCACGGCTTCGTCCCGATGCTGATCGCCACCGCCCGCGAGAAGGGTTTCGCGGCCCACGTCGGTGACGGCGCCAACCGCTGGGCCGCCGTGCACCGCTCGGACGCCGCCCGTCTGGTCCGGCTCGGCCTGGAGTCGGCACCGGCGGGCTCGCGTCTGCACGCCGTCGGCGACGAGGGCATCCCGTTCCGCGACCTCGCCTCGGTCATCGGCCGCCACCTGGACGTGCCGGTCCGCTCCATCGCCCCCGAGGAGGCCGAGGCCCACTTCGGCTGGCTGGCCGCCGTCGCCGCCCTCGACGTACCGGCGTCGAACGCCCTGACCCGCAAGTGGCTGGGCTGGGAGCCGACGGGACCGGGCCTCATCGAGGACCTGGAGGAGGGGCACTACTTCAACGACTAGCGTCAACCCGCCCTGGTTGACGAGGGTGTTGTAGAGAACGCCTGCTGCACCGGCGGCACGCTGTCGTGCAGCGCCCGGGAGGTCACGAAGCTCCCGGACCAGACGACGGTGGTGAGGGCGGCGAGGGCGAGCCCCAGGAAGGGGGCGGCAGTACGGGAGGCGGTCCGGTGGAGGGCAACGGCCACGGAGGTCCTCTCACGGGTTTGTGATCTCGGTGCCTACCGTCGCAGTGCCCCATCTGTCAGGTCCATCGAATCTTTCCGATGATTCCATTCAGGAGAACTGAACGATACGGAGGCGCGACGCGCTCCGAGCTGCCCCGCCACCGTCGCCCCGAACGCCAGCGCCATGCCCGCCAGTTGGACCGGAGTGAGCGCCTGACCGAGGGCCGCCCAGCCGACGACCGCGGCGGTCAGCGGGGACAGCGGGCCGAGGAAGGTGACCTGGGTGGCGGTGAGTCGGCCGATGCCGCGGAACCACAGCCAGTAGGCGACGGCCGTGTTGGCCAGGGCGAGATAGAGGTAACCGCCGAGCGCACGGGCGTCCAGGGCGGGCGGCGCGCCCTCGACGAGAAGCGCGAGCGGGGCGATGAGCAGGCCGCCGGCGGTCAACTGCCAGGCGGTGAGCGCCAGCGGGCCCACACCCTCCGGCCGACCCCACCTCTTGGTCAGCACCGTGCCGGTCGACATGGAGGCCGTCGAGGCGAGGGCAGCCAGCACACCGACCGGGTCCAGCACCCCGGCCGCCTTCAGTACGACCAGACTGACGCCGAACGCGGCCACGACCCCGGCGGCCAGTGCCCGCCCCGTGGGCCGCTGCCCCAGCAGCACCGCCGACAGCCCGACCACGAACAACGGCCCGACCGAGCCGACGACGGCGGCCATTCCGCCGGGCAGCCGGTACGCGGACAGGAACAGCAGCGGGAAGAAGGCGCCGATGTTCAGCGCACCGAGGACCGCCGCCTTCCACCACCAGGCACCGCGCGGCAGGACCCGGGAGAGCGCCAGCAGGACCAGACCGGCGGGCAGGGCGCGCATGAGGCCGGTGAACAGGGGGCGGTCGGCCGGGAGGAACTGGGTGGCGACCGCGTAGGTCGTACCCCATGAGACGGGGGCGAGGGCGGTGAGCAGTACGGTCGCCGGCTGTTTCATGACCGGACCCTTCTCGAAGACGACGAAGCGGCTTGGCAAGACTAGCTTGGTAGAAAGTAGCTTAGCCCTAAGCTACTTTCCGTCAAGCCACTTTCTTGCGGGCAACCGGAATCCGGCCGATACTCACCGCATGAGTGCACAGGCCAAGGACCCCGTCGACGCGATCATCGAGCAGTGGGCGGAGGTACGGCCGGACCTCGACACCCGGGCGATGGAGGTCTTCGGGCGGATCTTCCGGCTGTCGCGCGCGATGGGCGACCGGATGGAGAAGGCGTACGCGCGCTTCGGGATCTCCCGCGGCGAGTTCGACGTCCTGGCGACCCTGCGCCGCTCCGGCGAGCCCTACACCCTCTCCCCGCGCGAGCTCTCGGCGACGCTGATGCTCACCACCGGCGGCATGACCGGCCGCCTCGACAAGCTGGAACGGGCCGGCCTGCTCCGCCGCTCCCCCGATCCGCACGACCGCCGGGCCCTCCAGGTCACCCTGACGGAAAAGGGGTTGAACATCATCGACGAGGCGGTCGGCGCGGGACTCGCCGCCGAGACGGAGGCCCTGACCGTCCTCGACGACGAACAGGCCGGCCGACTGGCCGACCTGCTGCGGGAGTTGCTCGCCGGGACCCGGTGACCCCGGCTCCGCTCACCCCAGTCGTGCGGCGACGGCCTCCTCGACCGCCGCTGCGTCCGCCGAGTCCGACGCCCAGGCCACGTAGCCGTCGGGCCGGACCAGCACGGTCGTACGGCGGTCGCTCGCCCAGCGCTCCACGGCCAGCCGGTCCTTGCGGGCACCCCCGTCGTCGTACTCCTCCGGGGTGATCAGTACGAACCTGCCGCCGCGCAGGGCCTCGTAGAGGCGGCCGCTCCGCAGGGCGACGTCCGGGACGCGGGTGCCGGTGAGGCGGTGGGCGCCGCGTGGGGCCGGGTAGTCGTAGCCGATGCCGGTGATCTGGCCGGCCGCCCTGCGGCGGGCCGGGCCGACGTTGTTGAGGAAGGTGGTCAGCGCGGCCCGCAGCGCCAGCGTCCAGGGGCGCTTGGCCATGGCGAGGCGGACGATGCCGCCGCTGCTGCGCAGGACGGACTTGCCGACGGGGTGACGCTCGGCCTGGTAGGTGTCGAGGAGGGCCGCGTCCGCGTGGCCCTGGACGACGGCGGCCAGCTTCCAGCTCAGGTTGGCCGCGTCCTGCAGTCCGGTGTTCATGCCCTGGCCGCCGGCCGGGGTGTGGACGTGGGCGGCGTCGCCGGCGAGGAAGACCCGGCCCACGCGGTAGGCGGGCGCCTGGCGCTCGTCGCTGTGGAAGCGGGACATCCAGCGGGCGTCGTGCATGCCGTAGTCGCGGCCGAGGGCGAGCCGGGTGACCTCCTTGACCTCCTCGAGGTCGAGGGGCTCGCTGTCGGGGACGTTGCGGGCGCGGTTCCAGCCGATGATCCGGTAGTAGCCGTCCCCGAAGGGCGCAAGGAAGGCGAAGGCGTCGCCGACGGCGTTGACGGTGAGCAGGGTGGCCGGCTCCTCGGCCAGCTTCACGTCGGCGAGGACGACGGAGCGGATGACCGAGTGGCCGGGGAAGGGCAGCCCGATCGCGTCGCGTACGGAACTGCGCATGCCGTCCGTGCCCACGACGTACTCGGCCCGCAGGCTCTCCTTCGCGCCGCCGGGCCCGCGGACCTCGACCGTGACACCGTCCGCGTCCTGGGTGAGACCGGTCATCTCGGTCTCGTGGCGGAAGTCGACCCCGGCCTCGACCGCGCGCCGCTCCAGGACCCTCTCCACCTCGTACTGCGGGATGACGAGGAGGTGGTTGAAGCGGGAGGGGAGGGCGGCGAGGTCGACGGTGAGGTGACCGAAGAGGCGAAGGCGGTCGAGGGGTTGGCCGACGGACTCCAGGCCGTCGGCGAGACCGCGGGCGTCGAGCTGTTCGAGGGTGCGGGCGTGCAGGACGAAGGCGCGGGAGAGGTTGCTGATCTTGTGCGGGCGCTTTTCGAGGAGGGTGACGGAAACACCGGCGGTCGCGAGGTCACCGGCCAGCAGAAGACCGGCGGGGCCGGAGCCGACGACGATCACGGAGCGGTTGGTGGCGGTGCCGTTCATGGAGGCCTCCAGTTGCCAACGCTTGTTTGCCAACGCTTGTTGACGAGAGTAGGGGCGCCTCGCACGAGAAGTCAACACTTGTTGGCCTACGCATGTTGGCCTACGCTCGTTGGCATGCATGACGGCAACAGCGACAGGGACAGAGACAGCAGCACGGATTCCGGCTCCGGCACCCGCCGCCGCTCCGACGCCACCCGCGGCGCGATCCTCGTCGCGGCCCGCGAGCGCTTCGCCTCCGACGGGTACGACCGGGCGACGATCCGGGCCATCGCCAAGGACGCGAACATCGACCCGTCGATGGTGATGCGCTACTACGGCAACAAGGAGGGCCTGTTCGCGGCGGCGGTCTCCGTCGATCTGGAGCTGCCGGATCCGGGTTCACTGCCCCGGCACGACGTCGGCCGGGCACTCGTCGTGCACTTCCTCGGCATGTGGGAGCGGAACGAGGTGCTCACGGCGCTGCTGCGGGTCGGCGCGACCAATCAGGCCGGTGCCGAGCGGATGCAGGGCATCTTCCGGGACCAGCTGCTGCCGGTCGCCCTTGCCGTGTGCCCCGACCGCGAGCAGGCGCCGGCGCGGGCCGGGCTCGCGGCCACGCAGATGCTGGGGCTGGCGCTGACCCGTTACGTCCTGCGGATCCCGCCGGTCGTGGCGCTGCACCCCGAGGAGATCGTGGCGTGGCTTGCGCCCACGGTGCAGCGGTATCTGACGGCACCGAGCCCATGAGAAAACACCGAGGGCGCCCGTCCCACCGACGCACGGTGAGGCAGGCGCCCTCGGCACAGCGTGAGGTCAGGCCTTCGCCTTGGCCTTCGGCTCGCGGTCCTTGGACTTGTCCAGGACCATCACCAGGCCCGCGATGACCGCGAACAGGACGATGGGGGCGGCAACGTAGAGGCCCAGCGTGTCGATGACACTCAGGCCCGAGCCGGGGTCGTCGCCGTCGTCGCGGGCCAGCGCGAGCGCGGGGGACGACATGAGCAGCATCATCAGCGTCGTACCGGCAGCCAGGGCGCCGGCGCGCAGGGCGTTCTTCTTGTCCACGGTGCAAAAATATCGAAGGCCGATTCAGGCCGCTCGTCCGGGGTGCCGTATCGCCCCTGACCAGGGATGTCGCAAGAGCCGCCGCACTCCGCGGAAACCCTCTCCGCGCCCGCCCTACCCCGGGACGTCCCCCTCCGCGCCCGCCCTCAGCACCTCCATCAGCGCATGCAGCCGCGGTGACGCCGCCAGCTCCTCCAACGTCACCGGCCGCCCCTCGGCATCCGCGATCGGCAGCCGCCAGTTCGGGTACTGGTCCCAGGTGCCGGGGAGGTTCTGGGGCCGGCGGTCGCCGACCGTGTCCGGCAGCCAGACGCCGATCAGGCGGGACGGGGTGCGGAGCAGGAAGCGGTGGACGGCCTGGATCTCGGCCTCCTCCTCCGAGGCGCCGTGGGCGCCGCCGGTGCCGTGCAGAAGGCAGAGGCGGGTGAGCAGGCCCAGCCACTCCCCCGTGTCCGCGGCCGCCTCCGCGCGTTCCTCCTCCAGCGGGCGGGTCAACAGGCCCAGGCGGTCGCGGAGTTCGACGTGCTCGCCGGTGAGGCGGGCGGCGGTGGAGGGCAGGTCGTGGGTGGTGGCGGTGGCGAGGCAGTCGGCGCGCCAGGCCTGCGGCGGCAGCGGCCGCCCGTCGCCCTCCCAGTCCCGCTCGAACCACAGCACCGACGTCCCGAGCACCCCGCGCTCGCGCAGCCGCTCCCGCACGCCCGGCTCGACCGTGCCCAGGTCCTCGCCGATGACGACCGTCCCGGCGCGCGCGGCCTCCAGGACCAGGATCGCGAGCATGGCCTCGGCGTCGTAGCGGACGTACGTGCCCTCCGTGGGCGGGTGACCCTGGGGGACCCACCAGAGGCGGAACAGGCCCATGACGTGGTCGATGCGCAGGGCGCCGGCGTAGCGGAAGAGGGCCTTCAGCAGGCGGCGGTACGGCTCGTAGCCGGACTCGGCGAGGCGGTCCGGTCGCCACGGCGGCAGGCCCCAGTCCTGGCCGCGCGCGTTGAAGGCGTCCGGCGGGGCGCCCACCGACATCCCGGCGGCGAAGTACTCCTGCTGCGCCCAGGCGTCGGCGCCGCCGGGGTGCACGCCGACTGCCAGGTCGTGCACGATCCCGACCGGCATCCCGGAGTCGCGGGCGGCGCGCTGGGCGGCCGTCAGCTGGTCGTCGGTGAGCCAGGCGAGGCGGGAGTAGAAGTCGACGCGGTCCATCAACTCCCCCCGCGCGCGGGCCGTTTCGGCCGAGCGGGGATCACGCAGGGCAGCGGGCCAGCGGCTCCAGTCCGAGCCGTGCACCTCGGCGAGGGCGTACCAGGTGGCGTGGTCCTCCAGGGCCTCTCCCTCCTCGGCGAGGAAGTCGACGTACGCGGCCCGCCGCCCGGGCCCGAGCGGCACCTCGCGGATCAGTTCCAGCGCCTGCCGCTTGAGCTCCCACACGGCGTCCCGGTCGATCAGCGCACCCTTGTCCAGGACCGATTCACGCAGTCGGTCCGCCCGTTCCAGCAGCGACCGCACCTTCTCCCGCTCCGTGACGTACGCGTACTCCGGGACGTCCTCGACGCGCAGGTGCACGGGGTCGGGGAAGCGGCGGGAGGACGGGCGGTACGGGGAGGGGTCGGTGGGGGCGCCGGGTACGGCCGCGTGCAGCGGGTTGACCTGCACGAATCCGGCGCCGAGCGCACGGCCTGCCCAGGCGGTGAGTTCGGCGAGGTCACCGAGGTCGCCCATGCCCCAGGAGCGCCGGGACAGCAGCGAGTAGAGCTGGACCATCAGGCCGTACGAGCGCGTGGTGGGCGTGGGCAGCCGGGGCGGGGCCACGACGAGGTGGGCCTCGGCGGTCCGGCCGTCGGGTGCGGTGGCCGCCAACCGGTGGACGCCGGGCGGCAGTTGCTCGGCGGAGGCGCGTGTGTCGCCCTGTTCGGTCTCGATGCGCAGTCGGGTGCCGTCCGGCAGGGCGGCGAGCGCGGGGGACGTTCCGCCGCTCCAGAGCACCACGGTCGGCGGCAGCAGCCGCTCGGCCAGTTCCCGCTCACGTGCGGCGAGCGCGGCGCGGGCCGCCTCTTCGGTGCCCGCGTCGACGCCGAGGGCGGCCAGGGCGAGGCTGACGGCGGTGGCGGAGGCCGCGACCGTACGGTCCGGGGAGGGGCTGTAGGAGGTGGCGACACCGTGCAGCCCGGCGAGCCGGGACAGGTCCTCGGAGGGCGGTTCGGCCGGCGCCTGCGCTGTCATCTAGGGCCTCGTGGTGTCCGGCTCGGGGTTCGCCGCCTCACTGGTCAGGGGCGCGGCGTCGGCGAGCGGGGGCTCGCTGGTCAGGGGCTCGGCGTCGGGCAGTGGCGGTTCGCTGGTCAACGGGGTCTCGGCGCAGGCGCCCTCCGCACTGAACACGCAGAAGTGCGGCTCGGGATCGACGGACGGCAGCTGCGCCACGGGTTTGGAGAGGGGGTATGCCGGTGCGGCCACGGGGGGCCTCCTTGTCGGGTACGGCGGCTTGCGGGTCATCGCAGCCCTACCCCGTGGGCGCGAGGGCAGACGTACAGGAAGGAACTAGGTGCCACTCCTCACATTCTGCTCCTCTCCCGGAGAGCTTCCCGGGCCACTATTCACTCAGTACATGTATCGAGTGCATAATGATCCCCATGAGCACCCGCCACATCCTGTTGGGGCTGCTCGCCTCCGGTCCGAGCCATGGCTACGACCTCAAGCGACGGCACGACGAACGTTTCCCGCAGGCCCGACCGCTGGCCTACGGGCAGGTCTACACGACCCTGCAGCGCCTGGTACGGGACGGCCTCGCCCAGGTCGAGGGCACCGACTCCGACGGCGGCCCGGAGCGCACGACGTACTGCTCGACGGACGAGGGGACGCGTGAACTGGCCAAGTGGGCCGGGGAGATCGCGCCGCCCGCGCCCTTCGTGACGAACGAGATCTTCGCCAAGGTCGTCGTCTCGATCCTGTCCGGCGGCGACCCGGCCGCCTATCTGGCCGCCCAGCGCGCCGCCCACATGGAGCGGATGCGGGAGCTCACGGCCGTGAAGACGGGTCGGGGCGCCGATCTCGCGACCGTGCTCTCGGCGGACTACGCCCTCAACCACCTCGACGCCGACCTCCGTTGGATGACCACGACGGCGGCCCGGCTCACCACCCTGACCGCGGAGGTCGACGCAGCATGAGCAACGGGGACAGCCCAGACAGCACGGTGCCGCTTCTGGCGGCCCGCGATCTCGCCAAGACGCACGGCAGGACCGAGGCCCTGCGCGGCGCCTCGGTGGAGCTGGGCGCCGGCGAGATCCTCGCCGTGACCGGCGCGAGCGGCAGCGGGAAGTCCACGCTGCTGCACTGCCTGGCCGGGATCGTCCGCCCGGACGCGGGCTCGGTGACGTACGCCGGTGAGCGGCTCGACCAGCTGCCGGAGAAGCGGCTGAGCGAGCTGCGGCGGACCGACTTCGGGGTGGTGTTCCAGTTCGGGCAGCTGATCCCGGAGCTGACGGCACTGGACAACGTCGCGCTGCCGCTGATGCTGGCGGGCGCCTCGCGTGCGGACGGCCAGGAGCGGGCCGGAGAGTGGCTGGAGCGGTTCGGCGTACAGGGGCAGGAGGCGCTGCGGCCCGGTGAGATGAGCGGCGGCCAGGCCCAGCGGACGGCGCTGGCACGGGCGTTGGTGACCGGCCCGAAGGTCGTCTTCGCGGACGAGCCGACGGGCGCGCTGGACTCCCTGGCGAGCGAGCAGGTGATGACGGCGCTGGTGCACACCGCCCGCGAGGCGGGCACGGCGGTGCTGCTGATCACGCACGACGCCCAGGTGGCGGCGTACGCGGACCGCGAGGTGCGGCTGAGTGACGGGGCCGTGCTGCCGGCGGGGGTGACGGCGTGAGGACCGATCTGCGGCTGGCCTGGCTGCTGACCCGGGGGTCGGATCGCCGCGAATGGTGGCGCGTGCTCCTCACAGCTGTCGGCGCGGCGCTGGCGACCGGGCTGGGGCTGGTGATCGCCGTGCTGCTGCCGCTGGACGGCCACCACAGCATGTCCGTGGGCGGCGGTCTGCTGGACGAGCCCGGCACCCGCATCGGCGTGATCTTCGCGCTGCTGATGCTGTTCATCCCGGTGCTCGGGTTCCTCGGCCAGTGCGCCCGGATCGGGGCCGTGCACCGGGACCGCAGGCTGGCCGCGCTGCGGCTGGCGGGGGCCGCGCCCGCCCAGGTGCGGCGGATCGCGGCGATGGAGTCGGGGCTGGCATGCCTGGCGGGTTCGGCTGTGGCCACGGTGTTCTCCGTGCTGACCCTGCTGCGGCTGTGGCACAGCCCCGACCCCCTGGCCTGGGCGGGCGTCGCCGTGGTGGCCGTCGGGGTGCCGGTGCTGGGCGCGGCCGTGAGCGTGCTGGCGCTACGCCGCGTGGTGGCCTCGCCCCTGGGGCGGATACGGCGGCTGCGGCCGGCCGAGGGCCCGGGGCGGATGTTCCGGGTGGCGACCGCTGTGCTCGTACTGACGGTGGCGTACATCGTGACCACCCCCTTCCACGAGGTCCCGTTCGAGTTCACGCTCGCCCCGCTCACCGTGTTCGCCGTGTCCCTGCTGGTCGGCGCGGTGGCGGTGTGGCTGACCGGAGCGTCGGCCCGGCAACTGGGCGAGGGGCTCACGGCCCGCGCCAGGAGACCCGCGGTGCTGATCGCGGCGGGGCGGCTGCGCGACGACCCGTGGGCGTCGGCCCGTACCCATGCCGCGGTGCTGCTGGTGACGGTGATGGCATCGGGCTTCATGGGAGTACGGCAGGTGATGTTGTCGCGGCTGCACGCCACGGGCGAGCACTACGCCGAGGGGATCGGGTACTACGAGAACGGCCTGAACCTGACCGGCGCCGCGCTCCTCGTCGCGTTCGCGCTCATGCTGACCGCGCTCGCGGTGG
Organism: Streptomyces sp. NPDC047043; assembly: GCF_040644055.1. Classification (NCBI taxonomy): domain Bacteria; kingdom Bacillati; phylum Actinomycetota; class Actinomycetes; order Kitasatosporales; family Streptomycetaceae; genus Streptomyces; species Streptomyces sp. NPDC047043. The sequence continues at coordinate 249,489 of NZ_JBEYVO010000003.1, read as the reverse complement.
GCACCGCCGAGTCCGTCGCCACCCGGCGCCGGGGCCTTGCCGCGCAGGCCGCCGCCGGGGTACCGCACGGCGTACTGGCCCGGGCGCTGCTGCTGGAGACGGCGGTGCCGCTGGCGCCCGCGGTCGCGGCGGCGGGCCTCGGCGGCACGGTGATCAGCTTCTGGTACGGCTCGATCGTCTCGGCGCACACGGCAGTGCCCGTGCCGTACGACTCGCTCCTGGTTCCCCTCGCCGTCTATCCGGCCTGCCTGCTGGCGGCAGCCACCTCGCTGCCGCTGCTGCGCCGCTCGGTCCACCCGGCCGAGCTGCGCTACACCTGACCGCATGACCGTCCGGCCCGGGAGTACGGGGGGCTCCCGGGCCGGACACGCTGTGCCCGCACGCCCTGGTGGCGATGCGCCCAGGGGGTATGCGAAGGCCCGGATCGTCAGGCGGAGATGCCGTCGATCCGGGCCATGGCGTCTTCCGCGCCGTACGGCTGCAAGTAGGGCAGCCAGCGCGGGTCCCTATGGCCGGTCCCGATGATGCGCCAGGCCAGACCGGTGGGCGGGGCTGGTTTGTGGCGCAGCCGCCAGCCGATTTCGAACAGATGTCGGTCGGCCTTCACGTGGTTGCAGCGGCGGCACGAGGCCACCACGTTGTCCCAGACGTGCTTGCCCCCGCGGCTGCGCGGGATGACGTGGTCGACGCTGGTTGCGACGCCACCGCAGTACATGCACCGGCCCCCGTCGCGCGCGAAGAGCGCACGTCGGGTAAGAGGAACGGGTCCCCGATAGGGAACCCGGACGAATCGCTTGAGCCGGACCACGCTTGGTGCGGGGACTGTGACGGTTGCGCTGTGCATAAAGGCGCCGGATTCCTCGAGAGAGACGGCTTTGTTCTCCAGGACGAGGACGAGCGCGCGGCGGAGCGGTACGACGCCGAGTGGCTCGTACGACGCGTTGAGGACCAGGACATGCGGCACGGATGCCTCCTTGGGCGTCGGCGGCGCGTGGCTCGCGCCGGGACGATCTGCAGTCAGTCTCCCCTCTTGCCTGGTGGACGCGCCACCATGTCCCGGTAACGGGCTGGGAGTGTTTTCGACCACATCTGATTCATCCCCCGGAGGGACAGGGCTTTATCCCACCTGCTCATCCCGGGGTGGGCACAATCCCCTCCCAGAAGACGGCAAGGATTCGCACACCGTGCCCCGATAGTGTGGTGGGCCTGCCCGTCCGGTGACCTTTTCGTGACCTTGACCGCGTCACGCGCCGGAGGGCGGACCGCTGCACCTGGAGGTACCCGCCGTGTCCTTGCCCGCCGTACTGCTCGCCGCCGGTTCGTCGCCGTCGCCGACCCCCTCGGGGTCGGCGACCCCGGCGGTGCCGTCGCTCCAGGATGCCCAGGAGAGCGCGACGAACGCGGCCAGCTGGGTCGAGCAGAACTGGTCCACGTGGCTCGCGATCGGGCTGCGGGTCCTGCTGATCCTGGTGATCGCGGGGGTGCTGAGAGCGGTCGTGCAGCGGGCGATCACCAAGCTGATAGAGCGGATGACCCGCACCGCCGAGGCCGTCGACGGCACCTCGCTGGGCGGCCTGCTGGTCAACAACGAGCGGCGTCGTCAGCGCTCGCAGGCGATCGGCTCCGTCCTGCGCTCGGTGGCGTCCTTCGTGATCCTCGGCACCGCGGCCCTGATGGTCCTGGGCGCCTTCCAGATCAACCTGGCCCCACTGCTGGCCTCCGCCGGTGTCGCCGGTGTCGCGATCGGTTTCGGCGCCCGCAACCTGGTCACGGACTTCCTCTCCGGCGTCTTCATGATCCTCGAGGACCAGTACGGCGTCGGCGACTCGATCGACGCGGGCGTCGCCTCCGGCGAGGTCATCGAGGTCGGCCTGCGCGTGACGAAGCTGCGCGGCGCGAGCGGCGAGATCTGGTACGTCCGCAACGGCGAGGTCAAGCGCATCGGCAACCTCTCCCAGGGCTGGGCCACGGCCGGCGTCGACGTGACGGTGAAGGCCAACGAGGACCTGGACCGGGTGAAGGCGACCCTCGACGAGGTCGCGGAGAAGATGAGCGCGGAGGAGCCCTGGAACGAGCTCCTGTGGAGCCCGATCGAGGTCCTCGGCCTGGACAGCGTGCTGCTGGACTCGATGGTGGTCCGCGTCTCGGCGAAGACCATGCCCGGCAAGTCCCTCACCGTCGAACGCGAACTGCGCTGGCGCGTCAAGCGGGCCTTCGACGCGGCCGACATCCGCATCGTGGGCGGCGCGACGGCCCCGCTGGACGAGGAGCCGGTCGACCCCACGGCGGCGGTGGCGGCCCCGTCGGTGCTCTCCAACCCCGACTCACCCCAGGCAGCGGCGGCTTCGCCGATCGCCCAGCCGCGGCCGGCGGCGAAGTGAGACCCGACCGTCCGGCGCCACCCCACAGCGGGCCCTTGTTCTGAAGCGCATCGAGGGCTGAGCCCCACTCGGACCACTTCCGCCCCACCACCGCCCCCGCAGGTAACGAGTCTGTTGCCTCGGGGGCGGTTCCTATTGACGCCCGCTTCGCCCGGGGCCTACCTTCCTTTCCAGCCAATAGGAAACTTTCCTAACAGTGATCGGTCAGTGGCCGCACGGGGATCGTCCGGTGATCAACCGATGGACTTACCTCCCAGGTCACTGAGAAGCTGGGCAGTCGAAAGGCAGGTGTCGACACACATGGCAGGATCCGCCGGTACGCCGGGCACCCCGCGCGTCCTGCGCGCCATGAACGACCGCGCCGCCCTGGACCTCCTCCTGGAGCACGGGCCACTGTCCCGCACGCGGATCGGCAAGCTCACCGGCCTCTCCAAGCCGACCGCCTCCCAACTGCTCGCCCGCCTCGAAGCGGCCGGCCTCGTCCTCGCCACCGGCACCACCGAGGGACGCCCCGGCCCCAACGCCCAGCTGTACGAGGTCAATCCGGCCGCCGCGTACGCCGCCGGACTCGACGTCACCCCGGAGCGCATCCTCGCCGCCGTCGCCGACGTCACCGGCCGCACGGTGGGGTCGTTCGAGCTCCAGACCCCCGGAAGGCGGCCCACCCAGCCCGTCGTCCGGCAGGTCACCGACGCCCTCGACGGCGCCGTGAAGGCGGCGGGGCTCGCCCGCGACGACGTCCACCGCCTCGTCATCGGCACCCCCGGCGCCTTCGACCCCAACACCGGCCGGCTGCGCTACGCCTCCCACCTCCCGGGCTGGCACACCCCGACCCTCCTCGACGAACTCGCCGCCGCGCTGCCGATGCCAGTCGAGTACGAGAACGACGTCAACCTCGCCGCCGTCGCCGAACAGCGGCTCGGCGCGGCCCGCGGCCACGAGGACTTCGTGCTGCTGTGGAACGAGGGGGGCCTCGGTGCCGCCCTCGTCCTCGGCGGGCGGCTGCACCGCGGCTGGACGGGCGGCGCGGGCGAGGTGGGTTTCCTGCCGGTCCCGGGCGCACCCCTGGTCCGTCACGTCACCAAAGCCAACAGTGGTGGCTACCAGGAGCTGGCCGGCTCCCAGGCCATCCCGCACCTAGCCCGCGAACTCGGCATCGGGGAGATCCCCTCGGGCCCGTACGCGGAGGTCGCCGCCGCCCTCGTCGAACGGGCCGCCACCGAGGACACCGTCCTGAACCGGCGGCTCCTGGAGACGTACGCGACGCACCTCGCCACCGGTCTCGCCTCCCTCGTCTCCGTCCTCGACCCCGAACTCGTCGTCCTCAGCGGCAGCGCGCTCACCTCGGGCGGCGAGGTGCTGCGCACCCTCGTCCAGGCCGAGCTGGAGGAGCTGGCCGCCTCCCGTCCCCGGCTCGTGGTCGGCGACGTCCGTGAACATCCTGTGCTGCGCGGCGCGTTGGAGAGCGCGCTCGCGACCACCCGCGACGAGGTCTTCGACACCTCGCGCTGACAACCCCGTACGCACCGCGTACGGACCCCGTACTCACCCCCCGCCTTCCCTCACCATCCCCTGCCCTGTCCCTGGGAGACCCTGCCATGCCCGGAATGTCCCGGAAGGCGGCCGTCGCTCTCGCCGCGTCCGCCTCCCTCGCCCTGCTCGCCACCGCCTGTACCGGCCAGTCCTCCTCAAGCGCCGACGACGACGCGTCCAAGGACACGACCATCAACTTCTGGCACGCCTGGAGCGCGCCGAACGAAGTGAAGGCCGTCAAGTCCCTGGTCGCCGGCTTCGAGAAGGCGCACCCCAACATCCATGTGAACGTCGTCGGCAACATGACGGACGACAAGATCAACCAGGCCCTGCGGACGGGCGGCGACAAGGCGCCGGACGTCATCTCCTCCTTCACCACCAACAACGTCGGCAAGTTCTGCTCGTCCGGCGCGCTGGTCGATCTCAACCCCTTCTTCAAGAAGGCGGACATCGACCCGGAGACGACGTTCCCGAAGGCGATGAACGAGTACACCCAGTTCGACGGAAACCGCTGCTCGGTGCCGCTGCTGGGTGACGCGTACGGGCTCTACTACAACAAGACGGCGTTCGAGAAGGCGGGTATCACCAGCCCGCCGAAGACCTGGTCCGAATTCGAGGCCGACGCCAAGAAGTTGACGATCACTCAGGGCGACAGCTACAAGCAGCTCGGCTTCATGCCGGACTACCACGGCTGGGAGACGACGACCGAGCACTACTTCGGGCAGTTCTCCCCGACGTACTTCAACAAGGCCGGCAAGTCGAGCCTCGCCAGCGACCCCGCGTTCGAGGCCGGGTTCAAGCTCCAGAAGAAGCTCGTCGACGAACTCGGCGGTTTCAAGAAGCTGGAGACCTACCGCTCCAAGCTCGGTGACGAATGGGGCCCCAAGCACCCCTTCCACACCGGTCAGGTGGCCATGCAGCTGGACGGCGAATGGCGGCTGGGAATGGCCCTGGACGCCAAGCCGAAGTTCGAGATCGGCGTGGCCCCCCTGCCCGTCCCGGACGACCAGGTCAGCACGTACGGCAAGGGCTACATCACCGGCACCATCGCCGGTATCGCCGCCACCAGCCACAAGCAGAACGCGGCCTGGGAGTTCGTGAAGTACATCTCCACGGACACCGACGCGGTGGTCGGATTCTCCAACTCCATCCACAACGTGCCCTCGACGCTCGCCGCGCTGAAGTCCCCGAAGCTGAAGTACGACCCGCGCTTCAAGACGTTCCTGGAAATCGCCGCGAACCCGAACTCCACGACGTCTCCCGCCTCCATCAACGGCGGCGTGTACCTCGCGACGATCCAGAACTTCGGCTACGACTACGAGAGCGGAAAGGTCACCGACCTCAAGGCGGGCCTGAAGAAGACGGCCGCACAGATCGACACGGACATCGCACAGGCGAAGTAATGGCCACGATCACCCTGGCGTCGAAGCGCCGCAGGTCGGCGCTTCGCACCCTCGCCTTCATGTCGCCCTGGTTGATCGGCTTCGCGGTCTTCTTCGCGTACCCGCTGATCTCGACGGTCTATTTCTCCTTCATGCACTACGACGGCTTCAAACCGCCGACGTGGAGCGGAACGAAGAACTGGACGTACGTCTTCGAGCACTATCCCTTCTTCTGGCCGGCCCTGCGCAACACCCTCTGGCTGGTACTGATCATGGTGACCCTGCGGGTCGTCTTCGGCCTGGGCGTCGGCCTCCTGATCACCAAGATCAAGACGGGTACGGGAGTGTTCCGCACCCTCTTCTACCTGCCCTACCTCGCCCCGCCGGTGGCCGCGACGATGGCCTTCGCCTTCCTTCTCAACCCCGGTACGGGCCCGGTCAACTCGATCCTCGAGAAGGTCGGCATACCGGGCCCGGGCTGGTTCAACGACCCCAACTGGTCCAAGCCCGCCCTCACCCTGCTCGCCCTGTGGGGCATCGGCGACCTGATGGTCATCTTCATGGCCGCACTGCTCGACGTGCCGCAGGAGCAGTACGAGGCCGCCGAGTTGGACGGTGCGTCGGCGTGGCAGCGATTCCGGTTCGTGACCCTTCCCAACATTTCGCCGATCGTGATGTTCGCCGTGGTCACGGGCGTGATCCAGACCATGCAGTACTACACACAGCCGCTGATCGCCGGAAAGGTCGCCTCCGGCGTGATCCAGGGCGCGGGCACCCAGTTCGAGCCCGGCTATCCCGAGAAGTCGACCCTCACCCTCCCGCAGCTCGTCTACAACCTCGGCTTCCAGCGCTTCGACTACGGCTCCGCGTGTGTCGTCGCCCTGGTCCTGTTCGCCCTGTCCATGGTGTTCACCGCGTTCCTGATGCGGCGCCGGGGCGGTCTCAACCTGGCAGGTGACTGACCATGGCCCAAGTCCTGGACAAACCCGTGCAGTTGGAGGCAACGGTCTCCCCCGCCGAGCGCACGGCCCGCCGCCGGGCCGTCCTCGAGTGGGTCGCGATCCACTCCCTCGGCGTCGCGGCCGCGCTCTTCTTCGTGCTGCCCTTCGTGTTCGTGTTCCTGACCTCGCTGATGAGCGACACCCAGGCCCTCAGCCGCGACCTGATCCCGCACACCTGGGAATGGTCCAACTACAAGAAGGTCTTCGACACTCCGGGCTTTCTGACCTGGTGGAAGAACACGCTGATCTACGCGGGACTGGGAACGGTCCTCACCGTCGTGTCGTCGATCCCGGTGGCGTACGCACTCGCCAAGTTCCGCTTCCGCGGCCGCAATCTGTCGCTGATGCTGGTCATCTCGATGATGATGCTGCCGCCGCAGGTGATCATCATCCCGATGTACCTGTTCTGGGCGAAGCAGCTGGACCTGTCGGGCACGCTGTGGCCGCTGATCATCCCGATGGCGTTCGGGGACGCGTTCTCCATCTTCCTGCTGCGCCAGTTCCTGATGACCATCCCGAACGAGTACATCGACGCGGCGAAGGTCGACGGCTGCGGCGACTTCAGGACCCTGCTGAAGGTCGTCCTGCCGATGGCCAAGCCGGGTATCGCGGCCGTGGGCCTGTTCCAGTTCTTCTACGCCTGGAACGACTACTTCGGCCCGCAGATCTACGCGTCGGAGAACCCGGGCGCATGGACCCTCTCGTACGGCCTGGAGTCGTTCAAGGGCGCGCACCACACCGACTGGAACCTCACCATGGCCGCGACCGTGCTGGTCATGGCCCCCGTGATCATCGTCTTCTTCTTCGCCCAGAAGGCGTTCGTCGAGGGCGTCACGCTCACCGGAGTGAAGGGTTAACCCCGTATGAAACTCACCGTGGTCGGCGGAGGCTCGACCTACACCCCCGAACTCATCGACGGCTTCGCCCGGTTGCGCGACACCCTGCCCATCGAGGAACTGGTCCTCGTCGACCCGGCACCCGAGCGCCTGGAGCTGGTGGGCGGCCTCGCCCGCCGTATCTTCGCCAAGCAGGGGCACAGCGGCCGAGTCGTCACGACCTTCGACCTGGACGAGGGCGTCGAGGGCGCCGACGCCGTGCTGCTGCAGCTGCGCGTCGGCGGTCAGGCGGCCCGCCAGCAGGACGAGACATGGCCGCTGGAGTGCGGCTGCGTCGGCCAGGAGACGACCGGCGCGGGCGGCCTGGCGAAGGCCCTGCGCACGGTTCCGGTGGTCCTGGACATCGCGGAACGGGTCCGCCGTACGAACCCGGACGCCTGGATCATCGACTTCACCAACCCGGTCGGCATCGTCACGCGCGCGCTGCTGCAGGCGGGCCACAAGGCGGTCGGCCTGTGCAACGTGGCGATCGGCTTCCAGCGGAAGTTCGCGAACCTGCTCGGCGTCTCGCCCTCCGACGTCCACCTCGACCACGTCGGCCTCAACCACCTCACCTGGGAGACCGGCGTACGCCTGGAGGGCCCCGAGGGCGAGAACGTCCTGCCCAAGCTGCTGGCCGAGCACGGCGACACCATCGCCGCCGACCTGCACCTGCCCCGCCCGATCCTGGACCGCCTGGGCGTGGTCCCCTCCTACTACCTGCGCTACTACTACGCGCACGACGAGGTCGTACGAGAGCTGCGGACCAAGCCGTCCCGAGCCGCCGAAGTGGCCGAGATGGAACGGGAGTTGCTGAAGACGTACGCCGACCCGGAGCTCGACGAGAAGCCGGCGCTGCTCGCCAAGCGCGGCGGCGCATACTACTCGGAGGCAGCCGTGGACCTCGCTGCCTCGCTGCTCGGCGGGGGCGGGTCGCCGTACCAGGTGGTGAACGCCTACAACCGCGGCACGCTGCCCTTCCTGCCGGACGACGCGGTGATCGAGGTGCAGGCGGCGGTGGGCCCGAAGGGGCCGACCCCGCTGCCGGTGCCCGCCGTGGACCCGCTGTACGCGGGCCTGATGGCGAACGTGACGGCGTATGAGGACCTGGCCCTGGAGGCTGCCCTGCGGGGCGGACGCGACCGGGTGTTCCGGGCGCTGCTCGCGCACCCCCTCATCGGCCAGTACGAGTACGCCGACGCCCTGACCGACAAGCTGATCGCACACAACCGGGAGCATCTCGCGTGGGCATGACCGCACGTGTCCTCGCCGTCGACGCGGGCAACAGCAAGACCGACGTCGCGGTGGTGGCGGCCGACGGAACCGTCCTCGCCACGAGTCGCGGCGGCGGCTTCCGGCCGCCCGTGGTGGGCGTGGAGGCAGCGGTGGACGCCCTCGCCGAGGCGGTGGGCCGCGCCTTCGCCGCCGCCGGGGTGGAGTCCGTCGACCATGTCTCCGCCTGTCTGGCCAACGCCGACTTCCCCGTCGAGGAGGAGCAGCTGGCGGCCGCGCTGCACGCGCGCGCGTGGGGCACGACGGTGGAGGTCAGGAACGACACCTTCGCGATCCTGCGGGCCGGGATCACCGAGCCGCGCGGCGTCGCCGTGGTCTGCGGCGCCGGCATCAACTGCGTCGGCATGCGCCCCGACGGCCGCACCGCCCGCTTCCCCGCGCTCGGCCGAATCTCCGGCGACTGGGGCGGCGGTTGGGGGCTCGCGGAGGAGGCCCTGTGGCACGCGGCGCGGGCGGAGGACGGCCGCGGCGAGCCCACGGCCCTCGCCCGCACGCTCCCGGCCCACTTCGGCCACGACACCATGCTCGCCCTCATCCAGGCCCTGCACCTGGAGCAGGTGGCGCCCGCCCGCCGCCACGAGCTGACGCCGGTGCTGTTCGCCACGGCGGCCGACGGCGACCCGGTCGCCCGCGCGATCGTGGACCGCTTGGCCGACGAGGTGGTGACCATGGCGACGGTCGCACTGACCCGCCTCGGCCTGCTGGAGGAGGAGACGCCGGTGCTGCTGGGCGGGGGCGTGCTGGCGGCCTCGCATCCCCAACTCAACGACGGAATAAGGGAGTTGCTGGCCGCCCGGGCGCCGAAGGCGGTGGCCCGGGTGGTGGCGGCGAGCCCGGTGCTGGGGGCGGCGCTGCTGGGCCTGGACCGGGTGGGAGCGGAGCCGGAGGTGCACGAACGGGTACGGACGTACTTCGAGGAGTGACCTCACTGGAACCGAACTGATTCCGGCGGCGTATTCATGGGCAGGGGGTGGTGCGGGACGCTGCGTCGTGCGCCGGTCGAAACAGCAAGCGCGCTTGCGATCCGATCAAGATCCAGTTAAGGCCGGTGCGGATGTCGGTCCCGCCCGTAATACTGGCGGCGACGGATGACCATGGGGGAGGTCAACAGTGACACACCCGCCGAAGAGCAGCGCGGCGCCACCGGGATCCGGCGTGCCCACGATGCCGGCCGTTCCACCGCAGCCGGGACCGCCCGCAGCCCCCGCACCACCGGGCCCCGCAGCCGTGTCCGAGCCCGTCTCCGCGCGCCGTACCGCCTTCGCGGAGGGCGTCGACCGGCTGCGCGTGGCCGCCACCACCGAACCGGGGCGGCTGCGCATCATCGGGGCGCTCCTCGCCCTGCTGGTCGTCGCGTTCGGCGCGGTCACGGCCTGGCAGATGACCGACCGCGCCTCGGCCGCCGACGACGTGCTCAACAGCAGCCAGCCGCTCAGCTCCGACGCGGCCGACATCTACCGCTCGCTCGCCGACGCCAACACGGCCGCGGCCAGCGGCTATCTCGCGGGCCCGCAGGAGAAGCCCGCCATGCGGCAGACGTACGAGGACGACATCCGGACCGCCGCGGGCAAACTGGTCACGGCCGCCGCCAACTCCGACGCGGGATCCGACTCGGCGAAGACCATCGCCCAGCTCAACAAGCTGCTGCCGCAGTACAAGGGCCTGGTCGAGACGGCCCGGACCAACAACCGGCAGGGCTACCCGGTGGGCGGCGCCTACCTGCGGGCCGCGAACGAGCTGATGCAGGGGCAGCTGCTGCCCAAGGCCGAGGACCTGTACCAGCGGGAGAACCAGCGGCTGAACTCCGACTACGCGGACGCCAAGTCGTTCCCGTGGGCCGCGACCGGCCTCGGCCTCGTCGCGCTGGGCGGGCTGGCCTGGGCCCAGCGCCGCAACTACCAGCGCACCAACCGGGTGTTGAACCACGGCCTGGTCACCGCGTCGGCCGCCTCCGCGGTCGTCCTGCTCTGGCTCGTCGTCGGCCACACCGTCGCCCGCGCGGGACTGAACGACTCCTACGACCACGGCGTCCGCTCGCTGAACGTCCTGCACGACGCCCGCATCGCGTCCCTGACCGCCCGCAGCGACGAGAACCTCAACCTGATCCGCCGCGGCGCGGACACCACGAAGAACGCCAACGGCGACACCGTGGACGCGTACGCCGCCGGCTACGACGAGCAAATCGCCAGGCTCGCCAAGGCGCTCAACAACGCCGACGGGCTCGCCGACGACTCGGCGGGCCGGAAACCGGTACAGGTCGCCAACGAGTCCATGCAGGCCTGGAAGGACCGGCACGGCGTCGCCCAGAGCATGAACAACAGGGGCGACTACCAAAAGGCCCGTGACAAGGTCATCGGTGTCGGCGAGGACCCGACGAGCGTGTGCTTCGACAACGTCGACTCGGCGCTGAAGAAGGCTCTCGCCCATGAGCAGGACGAGTTCCACCAGGCCGCGAGCGGCGGCCTGGACGCGCTGACCGGCCTGCCGTACGGCGCCGCGGTCCTCGCCGTCCTCGGCGCGGCCGGCGCGGTGCTCGGCATCGGGCGCAGGCTTTCGGAATACCGGTGAGAGGGGGCGTGAAGATGAATGCACAACGTCCGACACATCGTCTGGCACAGCGTCTGCGGACCGGCCTGCGCGGCTGGGGCGGGGTGGGCGCGATGGCGGCCGTCTGCGCCCTCGCCGTGGCCTTCGCGCTGCTGCTGCCCCTGACCACGCGGCCGAGCGGGGCGGACGGCGCCGCGGGCAGCGGCGGCCAGGGCGTCGCCCACGCCACCCAGGCCAGGGCGGAGAAGAAGTGCGACAACGGCCTCCTTCCCCAGGACCAGAGCCTTTCGCCGTCCGGCGGCGACGGCAGCACGACGACCATCGACAAGATCAAGGCCCGCAAGGACCGGCGGCTGATCGTCGGCGTCGACACCAACAGCTACCGCTGGGGCTACCTCAACCCGAACAACGCCTCCGGTGAGCTGGAGGGCTTCGACATCGACCTCGTCCACCGGATCGCCAAGGACCTCCTCGGCGACCCGAAGGCGGTGTCGTTCAAGGCCATCCCCACCAACCAGCGCATTCCGGCGATCCAGAGCGGCGCGGTCGACATGGTGGTCCGCACCATGACGATCAACTGCGACCGACTGAACGATGTCGCCTTCTCCGCCCCCTACTTCAGCACCGGCCAGCAGGTCCTCGCGCTCAAGACCTCGACGATCACGGGGTACAACAAGACCCTCGCCGACAAGAGGATCTGCTCGGCCGACGGGTCCACGGCGCTCGACAATCTCCAGGCGGACAAGGGGTCCGGAAAGCTTCCCGCCTCCGCCGACATCAAGACCGTGGTCCCCAACCAGCTCGACTGCCTGGTGAAGTTGCAGCTCGGCGAGGTCGACGCGGTCGTGACGGACGGCGCGCTGGCCGCCAGCCAGGCCGCGCAGGACCCGACGGTCGAGCTCAAGGGCCCTCTGTTCACCGACGAGTACTACGGCGTGGCGATGAAGAAGGGCTCCGAGGATCTGATACGCCAGGTCAACCGGACCCTGCAGAACTACATCAAGGACGGCGGCTGGCAGGCGTCGTACCAGAAGTGGCTGCACCCGACCATGGACAAGGGCGACGAGAAGTCGACGTCGGCGACCCCTCCCGCAGCCCACTACAAGTGACCGACCATCAACTGACGGACGATTGACGGCACGAAACCCCACGACGGAACACGACAGCAGCGAGAGGTGATCGATGGGCGTCACGGACCCCGCCGGGCCGGTGATGGACCGGGACGAGGTGGACCGTGCGCTGGCGCGGCTCGGCGCGGAGCACGAGGCGATCGAGACCTCGCTCCTCGCCCTGCAGGACCACGCGGGCCGCAGACTCCTCGAAGGCGCCGAGCTGACCGGCATCACCAAGGAACGCTGGACGGCCGCGGAGGCCTCGATCACGCTGCTGTGGGCGTACTTCGACGCGTACACCGACGCGTTGCGCAGTGCCCGGGACATCCGTGCCCGCCGCCGCTGGTCCAGCCGCGAGGACCTGGTGGAGCTCACGGAACTGCTGCGCGGCGAGTCCGTCACGGTCGCGGGCAGTGCGACGGCCACGGCCAACGCGCCGACGCTGCACGGCGGTTCGGGCAAGCTCAGCGAGCAGTTCTCGCTGTCCGCGCTGGTCGACCGGATGAACGAGCTGTACGCGACGAGCCTGGACATGGTCGTCGCCGCCGACGCGGTCTGGTCGGCGCTGCCCGCCCGGATCGATTTACTGGCCGCGGAGCTCCAGCGCACCCGCAAGCTCGCGCACTCCGTCGGCGTGCGCCCCGGCGAGCACCCGTCGGGCGACGACCTGGAGCGCATCACGCGCACGTTGACGTCGCTGCGCGAGCAGGTGGTGTCGGATCCACTGGCGTACTGGCTTCCCTCACAAGGGAGTTCGGCCCCGGGCGGCGGCCGCCCCGACACCGCGGTGTACGACCGGGAGGCGCGCGCCCTGGAGGAGGTGCGCCGGGAGATCGACGCCGTGCTCACCGTCCGGCAGGACGCCGAGCAGCGGCTGGTGAAGCTGCGGGACGTACTCTCCCGCGCGGACCGCACCCTCGCCGAGGCGCGCACCGCGCGCGGCGAGGTCCTCGCGAAGATCGCCGCGACGGAGGTGCCGGTGGTCAGCGGCCCGCCGACGGTGCTGCAGGAGCAGCTGGCGACGGCCGCCGAGTACCGCAGACACGCCCAGTGGCACCGCCTGTCCCCGCTCCTGGAGTCCCTGGAGCAGAAGGCGGAGGACGAACTGCTGCGCGCCCGCGAGTCGCTCACCGCGGTCACCGCGCCGCTCGCGGTCCGCGCGGAGCTGCGCGGCCGTCTCGACGCGTACAAGGCGAAGGTCGCCCGGCACGGATTCGCCGAGGACTCGCTGCTGATCGAGCGGTACGACGCGGCGCGCCGGATGCTGTGGAGCGCGCCGTGCGATCTGCGCGTCGCCGAACAGGCGGTGCTGCGCTACCAGCAGGCGGCGGCCGAGGTGCTGGGCGCCCCGCGGGTGCCGGGGCAGGGCGGGCCGCAGGATCGCAGGGGGTCCGGAGCGTGAGTGACGAAGGGGGTGCAGCGAGATGAGCCAGGCACAGCAGAACTGCCAGCGGCCCGGCTGCGACGGCGCGTACGAGGACGTGGGCGGCGGCGAACTGTACTGCGACACATGCGGCCTCGCACCGGTCGTGTCGTCGAACGGCCTGGTCGGCTCGCCGGCCACCGGCATCACGGGCGGCGGCAACAACGGCTCGCGCGGCTCGTCGGGCAGCGGCAGTTCGCGCCCCAGCAGCCGCGGCAGCCGGGGCAGCTCCCGTACGTCCTCGCAGTCGTCGAAGTCGCGGCGCTCGGTGTCGGGCCGGCTCTCGCGTTCCCTGTCGGGCCGCACCTCGGGCCGTTCGGTGTCGGTGCGCAGCTCCGGCTCCAGCGCCGGGACGAGCGCCCGCGGGCGGCTGGGCGTGGGCCTGGTGCAGGTGCCGGACGTGCCGCGGCCCGACCCGCGCGCGATGGTCCTGGACAATCCGGAGGTGCCCGAGCGGAAGCGATTCTGCTCGCGCTCCGACTGCGGGGCGCCGGTGGGCCGTTCGCGCGGTGACCGTCCGGGGCGCACGGAGGGCTTCTGCACCAAGTGCGGCCACCCGTACTCCTTCGTCCCGAAGCTGAAGGCCGGCGACGTGGTGCACGGCCAGTACGAGGTCGTGGGCTGTCTGGCGCACGGCGGCCTCGGCTGGGTCTATCTCGCCGTGGACCGCGCGGTCTCCGACCGGTGGGTGGTCCTCAAGGGCCTGCTCGACACCGGGGACCAGGACGCGATGGCGGCGGCGATCTCCGAGCGGCGCTTCCTGGCCGAGATCGAGCACGCCAACATCGTGCGGATCTACAACTTCGTGGAGCACCTCGACCAGCGCACCGGCTCGCTGGACGGCTACATCGTCATGGAGTACGTCGGCGGCAAGTCGCTCAAGGAGATCGCCAACGGCCGCCGCACACCGGACGGAAAGCGCGACCCGCTGCCGGTGGAGCAGGCGTGCGCCTACGGCATCGAGGCGCTGGAGGCGCTCGGCCATCTGCACAGCCGCAACCTGCTGTACTGCGACTTCAAGGTCGACAACGCCATCCAGACCGAGGACCAGCTCAAGCTGATCGACATGGGCGCGGTGCGCAGGATGGACGACGAGGAGTCGGCCATCTACGGCACGGTGGGCTACCAGGCGCCGGAGGTCGCCGAGGTCGGCCCGTCCGTGGCGTCGGACCTGTACACGGTCGCGCGCACGCTGGCCGTCCTGACCTTCGACTTCCAGGGCTACACGAACGTCTTCGTGGACTCGCTGCCCGACCCGGACAACATCGAGGTCTTCCGCCAGTACGAGTCCTTCTACCGGCTCCTGGTGCGCGCCACCGACCCCGACCCGGCCCGCCGGTTCGCCTCCGCGCAGGAGATGGGCGAGCAGCTGACGGGCGTGCTGCGCGAGGTCGTCTCGCTGCAGTCGGGGCGGGCGCGGCCCGCGCTGTCGACGCTGTTCGGTCCCGAACTGAGGGTCACGGACACGGAGTTGTTCCCGAAGCTGGAAGGGGACGTGTCGCTGCTGGGGGCGCGGGCGGTGCAGCAGCGCAAGCCGCAGCAGCCCGAACTGCCCGCGGCGGCCGGCTCCCCCGCCCTCGTCAAGCCCGTCAACTCCCCGGCGGCGGCGCTCGCGCTGCCGGTCCCCCACGTGGACCCCGGTGACCCGAACGCCGGCTTCCTCGCGGGTCTGATGACGACGGCGCCCGCCGAACTGCTCGGCGCGCTCAATGCCGCGCCGGCCTCGTCGGTCGAGACCCGGCTCAGGAAGATCCGCGCCCTGCTGGAGAACGGCGACTCCGCGGCCGCGCTGACGTCCCTGGCCAAGCTGGAGAACGAGCAGTCCGACGACTGGCGGGTCGTCTGGTACCGGGGCGTGGCCGCCCTGGTCACCGGCGACCACGAGGGCGCCGCGCTCGCCTTCGACGCGATCTACGACGCCTTCCCCGGCGAGCCCGCCCCCAAGCTGGCGCTCGGCCTGTGCGCGGAGGTGCTGGGCCAGCTGGACAACGCCGCCGAGTACTACCGCCTGGTGTGGTCGACCGACCCGAGCTATGTGAGCGCCGCCTTCGGACTGGCCCGCGTCGAGCTCGCGGCCGGGGACCGCAGCAGCGCCGTGGGAACGCTGGAGTCGATCCCGGAGTCGTCCATCCACTACACGGCCGCGCGTGTGGCCGCCGTACGGGCGCGGCTGCGTCAACGCACGGCCACCGCCGCGGACGCGCCGTTCCTGGACGATCTGACGGCCGCCGCCCGGCAGGTCGAGGCGCTGGACTCCTACGGTCTGGACCCGGCGCGCAGAGAGCAGTTGTCGGCCGAGGTCCTCGGCTGTGCGCTGGACTGGATACTCTCCGGTGGCCAGGGTTCCGCGCCCGCCGCGCAGCGGGTGCTGCTCGGCAGCGACCTGGACGAGCGGGGACTCCGCTTCGGCCTGGAGCGTTCGTACCGCACGCTGGCCCGGCTGGCGCGAGGCGGCGAGGAGAGGATCGACCTGGTGGAACGTGCCAACCGTTACCGCCCCCGGACGTGGGTGTAGTTGATGTCGCAGATGCCCCAGTTGTCCGCCTGCCCGAGCTGCGAGGAGCCGCTCGAGTCGGGTGACCGTTTCTGCGGTGCGTGCGGATACGACCTGTCCGTGGTGCCCGCGCGGCCGGACGACCAGCCGACGATCACCCTGAACGGATCGGTGCCGGCGCCGAGCACGGACGGCACCGACTGGCCCGTCGCCCACCAGCCGGCCGGCTCCGACACCGCGGCGGCGGCCCATCTGCCGACCGACCTGCGGGGCACGGACTCGGGCGGCTCCCCGCTGCCGCCGGAGCAGCCCACGGGATCGCCGGTGTCCCCGGCCTCCGGTGTGCGTTTCGACCGGCCGCCGGAGCCCGACGAGTACCCTCTGCAGGCACCGGATCCACGCGTCGCCGAACTGGCCGCCCCCGCCGAGGAGGCCAAGCTGTGCGTGGCCTGCCGGGCCGGCCGCGTCGACAGCGACGGCTACTGCGAGAACTGCGGGCACGCCCAGCCCCGGGAGCGCGACCACATGGAACAAGAGAGCGGCCCGGTCGCCGCGGTCAGCGACCGCGGACTGCGCCACCACCGCAACGAGGACGCCTTCGGCATCGGCACCGCCACCCTGCCCGACGGCTCCCCCGCGTCCGTGGCGATCGTCTGCGACGGCGTCTCCTCGGCGACCCGGCCCG
The DNA here is from genome assembly GCF_040644055.1 of Streptomyces sp. NPDC047043. Taxonomy (NCBI): domain Bacteria; kingdom Bacillati; phylum Actinomycetota; class Actinomycetes; order Kitasatosporales; family Streptomycetaceae; genus Streptomyces; species Streptomyces sp. NPDC047043. The sequence continues at coordinate 232,763 of NZ_JBEYVO010000003.1, read as the reverse complement.
ACGACGCCTCGCTCGCCGCCGCCCGCGCCGCGAACGAGTCACTGCTGGCCGCCCTGCCGCGCGGCACGCACCCGCAGCAGGCGATGCACGACGCGATCGTCGCCGCCTCGCACGCGGTCAACGCCCTGGCCGCCGAGCCCGCCACGGCCCGCGAGCACACCCCGCACCAGAACGCACCGGCCTGCACGATCGTCGGCGCGGTCGTCACGACCGGCCTGCTGATCGTCGGCTGGGTCGGCGACAGCCGCGCCTACTGGGTGCCGGTGGACCGCACATCACCCCCGGCCCGGCTCACCGAGGACGACTCGTGGGCGGCGCAGATGGTCGCCGCGGGCCTGATGAACGAGGCCGAGGCCTACGCCGACGAGCGCGCCCACGCGATCACGGGCTGGCTCGGCGCGGACGCCTACGAACTGGAGCCGCACACCGCTTCCTTCAAGCCGGACCGGCCGGGTGTAGTGGTGGTGTGCACGGACGGACTGTGGAACTACGCGGAGGCGGCCGAGGACATGGCGGAGGTCGTGCCGCTGGACGCCGCCGTACGTCCGCTGCACAGCGCGCGCGTTCTGGTCGGCCACGCCCTGGACGGCGGGGGCCACGACAACGTAACAGTGGCCGTCGTGCCGTTCCCGGCCGTCCTTCCGGGGGCAGGATCGGCCTGAGGCCGGGAACGGGGAGGCCTCAGCGGACCGGAGGGGACCGGTCCGCATTCAGTCGTCGCCTCGCAACTGCGAGGTTTTCAAGGGGGATTTGAGTACGTATGGCCAATTTCTCGAAGTCCAACGTGCCGCAGTTCTCGATGGACGTGTACCAGAACGAGTACCTGCCGGAGGGCGGCCGTGAGGTCAACGCGATCGTCACGGTGACCGCCACCGGCGGCGGCACGGTCGGCAGCGCGGTCGCGGCGCCCCATCTTTACTCGCCCGGGCAGGGTCCCTCCGCGGCGGTGGCGATCATGGTCGACTGCTCCGGCTCGATGGACTACCCGCCGACCAAGATGCGCAACGCCCGCGACGCGACGGCAGCCGCGATCGACACCCTGCGCGACGGCGTGCACTTCGCGGTGATCGGCGGCACGCACGTGGCCAAGGAGGTCTACCCGGGCGGCGGGCGCATCGCGGTCGCCGACGCCACCACCCGCGAGCAGGCCAAGCAGGCCCTGCGCAAGCTCAGCGCGGGCGGCGGCACGGCCATCGGCACCTGGCTGCGCCTGGCCGACCGCCTGCTCTCCTCGGACGACGTCGCCATCCGGCACGGCATCCTGCTCACCGACGGCCGCAACGAGCACGAGTCGCCCGAGGACCTGAAGGCCGCCCTTGACTCCTGTGCCGGACGGTTCACCTGTGACGCACGTGGCGTGGGCACCGACTGGGAAGTGAAAGAAGTCACAGGGATCGCCTCCGCCCTGCTCGGCACCGCCGACATCGTCGCCGACCCGGCCGCCCTCGCCGCCGACTTCACACAGATGATGGAGAAGGCGATGGGCAAGGAGGTCGCCGACGTCGCGCTCAGGCTGTGGACACCGGTGGGCACCTCGATCAAGTTCGTCAAGCAAGTCGCCCCCACCGTCGAGGAGTTGACCGACCGCCGCACCGAGGCGGGCCCGCGCGCCGGGGACTACCCCACCGGCTCCTGGGGCGACGAGTCCCGTGACTACCACGTATGCGTGGAGGTCCCGGCCGCCGGCCTCGGCCAGGAGATGCTCGCCGCCCGGGCCTCACTGGTCATCCCGCAGCCCGACGGGAGCGCTCAGAACCTGGGCGCCCAGGGCCTCGTACGGGCTGTGTGGACCGACGACATGGCCGCCTCCACGTCGATCAACCCCCAGGTCGCCCACTACACCGGGCAGGCCGAACTGGCACAGGCCATCCAACAAGGGCTCGATCTTCGCAAAGCGGGCGATTTCGACGGCGCAACGGCCAAACTGGGCCGGGCTGTTCAGCTCGCAAGTGCCTCCGGAAACGCGGATACTGCGAAACTGCTTGCGAAGGTGGTGGACGTGGTCGATGCCGCGACGGGTACTGTGCGACTGAAAGCGAAGGTCGCGGAGGCCGACGAGATGACTCTCGAGACACGGTCCACAAAGACTGTTCGTGTAAAGAAGTGACACAGGCGGTGACACACGAAGTGTCACTGCACGACTCAGCAGGACCCTGAAGGAGAGGGGGAAGCGCCGACATGCCGACCTGCCCGAACGGACACCAGTCGGGTTCCGACGACTGGTGCGAGGTCTGCGGTCACCGCATGGCCGGTGCCGTGCCTCCGCCCCCTCCGCCGCCACCGCCCGGCGGTGGCTACGGATTCCCGCCGCCCGGCGGCCCCGGTGGACCCGGCGGCCAGCCCGGCGGCCGTCCGCACCTGTCCGCGGTGCCGGACCACGAGCCGGAGCTCTGCCCGCAGTGCCGCACGCCCCGCGAGGGCGGCGCGCCGTTCTGCGAGGAGTGCCGGTGGAACTTCCTGACCAACACCGCGACCTCGTACACCCCGGCTGCCCCGCGCCCGCCGGCCCCCGGCCCGAACGCGCGCTACCAGCAGCCGCCCGGCCCGTCGTACGGCGCCGGTGACTCGTACGAGTACCAGGGCTCCCGCCCGTCGCAGATGAACCGCCCCGCCGAGCCGATCCCGCCCTTCGGCAGCGAGCCGTCGGGCCCCGCGGGCTTCGGCAACGACCCGCGTCCGGGCGGTCCCCAGGGCTTCGGCAACGATCCGCTCCCCGGTGGCCCCCAGGCTTTCGGCAACGACCCGCGTCCCGGTGGCCCCCAGGGCTTCGGCAACGATCCGCGCCCCGGCGGTCCCCAGGGCTTCGGCAACGACCCGTCGCGGCCGGTTCCGCCGCCGCCCGGGCCCACGCCGCCCGCCGGTCCCGGTATGACGGGGGGTGCCCCGCAGGCGTACCAGCAGTCCGCCCCGCCCGGGTTCCCGCAGGAGACCCAGCGGCCCGCACACGGCGGTCCGTCCTTCGGCGGCGGTGACGACGACTGGGTGATCTCCCCGCCGACCGGCGGCCCGGGTGGTCCCGGCGGTCCCGGTCAGGGTGGTGGCTACGGCTACCCGCAGCCCGGCTCGACCCAGGCCCCGCCGCCGCCCGGCCCGGGCTTCCCGCAGCCGCCGGCCGGTCCCGCGACCTGGACGGCGACCATCGGTCCGGACCGCGAGTACTTCATGGCGATGATGCAGCGCTCCGGCCCCGAGGCCGCGGGCCTCAACCTGCCCGCTTACTCGCCGGAGCAGCAGCGCACCCTCAACGGCAACCAGATCACCATCGGCCGGCGCCGCCACTCCACCGGCGACACCCCCGACATCGACCTGGCGGTGCCGCCGGAGGACCCGGGCGTCTCGCACCAGCACGCGGTCCTGGTCCAGCAGCCGGACGGCAGCTGGGCGGTCGTCGACCAGAACTCGACGAACGGCACCACGGTCAACGGCTCGGAGGAGCCGATCCAGCCCTTCGTGCCGGTACCGCTGCAGGACGGCGACCGCGTGCACGTGGGCGCGTGGACGACGATCACGATCCGTAGGGGCTGAGCAGGCTAGATCGGGAGGGGCCAGGCGTACGGCCCCTCCGGATCGTCCAGCCACGCCCACTCGCGACCGCCGACGACCGTGATGCCGTAGCGCTCCCGTGTCGGCTGCTCCTCGCGCTCCCACAGGGCGAACGCCGCTCGGGGGTCGAGGCTGCCGCGGGTCAGGGCCAGCAGGAAGCGGAAGAGCTCGTGGTCCCTGGCCCGGCGCGGGATCCCGCCGAGCTGTGCGGGCTCGGGCTCGGGGCGGCTCCCGCCACGCAGCGGCACGAAGTAGGCCGGCGTGTGCAGGAAGCGGCCCTCGGCGTGGCCGGCGTCCCGGACCGTCAGGGCGAGCAGGCCGGTGGCGAACGGGGTCAGGATGCGCGCCCCGGGATTGCACTGGGCGAGCCAGGCGTGCGGGACCGAGGTCAGCGTGCAGGTGGCCATGATCCGGTCGAAGGGGGCGCGTTCGGGGACGCCGCGTGCGCCGTCCCCGGTGACGACGGCCGGGCGGTATCCGGCGGCGGCGAGGTGCTGCCGCGCGGTCTCGGTGATCTCCGGCTCCAGGTCGACGGTGGTGACGAGGTCGTCGTCGCCGAGCCGGTGGGCCAGCAGGGCCGCGTTGTAGCCGGTGCCGGCGCCGACCTCCAGGACCCGGTCGCCGGCCTGGACCTGCAGCTCGGCCAGCATCTTCGCCATCAGCGAGGGCTGGCTGCTGGAGGAGACCAGTTCGCCGTCGCGCAGCCGGGTCGCCAGCGGGGCGTCGGCGTACGCACCGCGCAGCCACCTCTCCCGCGTCCGCGGATCCGGACTCTCGCCCCAGCGCCGCTCGTAACCTCCCCTGACGCCGACGTAGTAGTACGGCACGAAGAGATGGCGCGGGACCGCCTCGAACGCCTCCCGCCACACCGGGTCGTCGTCCCAGGCCCCGCTCGCGTCGATCTCCCGCACGAGCGCGGCCCGCACGGTGACGGCGAGGTCGTCCAGATCCTTGTCGAGAGCTTGCGCGACCATACGTCCACTGTCCTGCGGGACGGGGCGCGAGGCGAGTACCGGACCCACTGCATCCGGAATGTCCGCTTCCCGCCCGGGGGCGGGACCTAGGGCTCTTCTGATGGATCTCCGTGGGAGAAGGAGCGGCGTTCGGTGCGTGCTCTCGGCGTGCCGGGCGGAAGCCCTCGTAGCGGAGCTACTAGGGCTTTTGACCGGTGCGGCGAGAGGGCGTGCCGGGCGTCGCGACGCCGCGGAGATCCATCAGAAGAGCCCTAGGCCTCAAGTCCTCCTCCGCCCGGTCTGAGAGCATGGAGGGCGTGACAGAGATTCGGCGCGGCACGCTTCAGGAGCAGACCTTCTACGAGCAGGTCGGCGGGGAGGAGACCTTCCGCCGCCTCGTCCACCGTTTCTACGAGGGGGTGGCCGAGGACCCGGTGCTGCGGCCCATGTACCCCGAGGAGGACCTCGGCCCGGCCGAGGAGCGCCTCACGCTGTTCCTGATCCAGTACTGGGGCGGCCCGACGACGTACAGCGACAACCGCGGCCACCCCCGGCTGCGCATGCGCCACGCCCCCTTCACCGTGAACCGCGAGGCGCACGACGCCTGGCTGAAGCACATGCGGGACGCGGTCGAGGAGCTCGGCCTGTCCGAGGAGCACGAGCAGCAGCTGTGGCAGTACATGACGTACGCCGCCGCGTCGATGGTGAACACCCCGGACTGACCGGGCGGCCGCTCCTGGCTGACGTGCGGATTCCGGTCGCCGGAATCCGGTCACAATCCGGTCAAGCCCGCCGTACAAGCGCTTACCCGCGACCCGAGTCCTCTGACAGCATCGCCCGGAGGTCTGGACAACCACGGGGGGTCGGGGTGTCGGCGTTCGGTGCGGTGGCACGGTTCGTCCTGTTACGCGCCCGCGCGCACCGCCTCCTGCTCGCCGCCGCGCTGCTGACCGTCCTGCTGACCACCGCCGTCCTCGCCACCCTCACCGCCTACTCGGGCGCGATCGGCGACGCCGCCCTGCGCCACTCGCTGCGGGACTCGCAGAACGCCGCCGACTCCGCGCTGATCGTCAAGGCCGACGTACCGAAGGCACAACGCAAGGCCGCCGACGACGCCGTACGGCAGGGAGCGCGCCGGACGTTCGAAGGGCTGCCGGTGTCCGTACGGACGCTGGTGCGCTCGGGCCCGTACGCACTGCCGCGCTCGCTGCAGGCGCCGGCCGCGCGGTCCGGGGACCCGGATCTGACCTATCTCGCGGCGCTGGACGCGGGGCAGGTGCGGATCGTCGAGGGGCGGATGCCGCGGGACGCCGGCTCCGGGAAAGCCGTCGAGGTCGCCCTCCCCCAGGTCGCCGCCCAGCGCCTGCGCCTCGAACCCGGCGCCCGTCTCACCCTCACCGACCGGCTCGGCGGCCCGAAGGTGCAGGTCGCACTCACCGGCCTGTACCGGCCCACCCGGGCCGACGCGCCCTACTGGCGGCTGGACGACCTGGGCGGCCGGGGCATCAGGACGCTCGGCTTCACCACGTACGGGCCCCTGCTCGCCGCTCCCGGCGTCCTGACCGGCGACAGGGTCAGCGCCGGACAGTCGGCCTGGCTGGCGTCGCCGGACTTCTCGACGCTGACGACGGGACGGATCGGCGAGTTGCGCGACGCGGCCCGCACCGGCAGCACGGCCCTGCGCAAGCAGCCCGTGCTCAGCGGCACCACGGCCGTGACCACCGCCCTGCCCGACGTCCTGACCCGCGTCGAACGCTCGCTGCTCGTCTCCCGCTCGACCCTGCTGATCGTCGCGCTGCAGCTCGCGCTCCTCGCCGGCTGCGCGCTGCTGCTGGTGGCCCGGCTGCTGAGCGCCGAACGCGAGGGCGAGACCCGGGTGCTGCGGGCCCGCGGTGCCTCCCGTGCCCAGGTCGGGGCGCTCGCCGCCCTCGAGGCGCTGTTCCTGGCGGTGCCCGCGGTGGTCTGCGCACCGCTGCTGTCGGGGCCGCTCACCCGGCTGCTGGCCGGGCAGGGGGCGCTGGCCCGGATCGGGCTGCACCTGGACGTGCCGGCCGCCGGGCGGCTCGGGGTGTGGCTGGTGGCGGCGGGCGTGGCACTGGGCTGTGCGCTCGCGGTGACGCTGCCGGCGCTGACCGTCGAGGGGTTCAGCCGGGGCAGAGCCCGTGCGCTGCCCGCTCCGGTACGGGCGGGCGCCGACCTGGGCCTGCTCGCGGTGGCCGGGGTCGCGTACTGGCAGCTCGACCGCCAGACCTCCGGCGCCGTGACCGGGAACAGCTCGGGCACCCTCGGCATCGATCCGCTCCTGGTGGCGGCACCCGCGCTGGCGCTGCTCGCCGGCACGGTGCTGACACTGCGCCTGCTGCCCCTGGTCGCGCGGCTCGCGGAGCGCCGGGCGGCCGGCGGGCGCGGGCTGACGGCGGCGCTGGCGGGCTGGCAGTTGAGCCGCCGCCCGATGCGCGGCGCGGGACCGGTACTGCTGCTGGTGCTCGCCGTCGCGCTCGGCATGCTGGCCATCGGGCAGGGCGCCTCCTGGAACCGCTCGCAGGACGACCAGGCGGACTTCGGCGCCGGAGCGCCGGTGCGGATCCTGGGCGCCGGGGACGGCGGCCTCGGGCGCACGGAGACGTACGCCGACGTGGCGCACGTACGGGAGATCGCTCCCGCGGTCCGCACGGACCTGCCGCTGTCCGACGACCGTGCGGCGACGCTGCTGGCCCTGGACACCGCGCACGCGGCGGACATGGTGCTGATGCGCCGGGACCTGGCGTCGGAGCCGGTACGGCCGCTGCTGGCGTCGCTGAGTCCGAAGGCACGGACGGCGGGAACCCAAGTGCCCCCGCACACCGCCCGGTTGAGGCTGACGGCCGCGCTGCGCAGCTCGACCGGCCCGGGGATCACGACGGACGTGACGGCCACACTGGAGGACGCCTCCGGGACGCCGTACGAGGTGCGGGCGGGTCAACTCCCCGCCGACGGCCGGACGCACACACTCGACATGGCCGTCTCCCCCGGCCGGCTGACGCTCACGAGCCTGCAGCTGGTCCTGGCTCAGCCGATCGAAAGGCCGGAACAACACCGGCTCACACTGGGCGATTTGACGGCCATCGGCACCGACGGAACGGTACGGCGGCTGCCGTGGCCCACCGACTGGAAGGCCGCCTCGCACCTCGACGGGCAGGTGTCGTCGCCGGACGAGCGCACCCATCCGACCAAGCCGAAGTTGAGGGTGTCCGGGTCGCCGACGGTCGAGTACGGCACGGGGTTCAAGCCGGACGGAGACACCTGGACCGTCTCGACGCTGACGGTGCGGTTGCAGGTCACGCAGCCGAAGCCCCCTGAAATAACGGGCATTGCGACCGACCGCTTCCTCGACTCGGCGGGCGCGCACATCGGGCAGCGCGTGGACGTGCCGCTCGGCGGGCAGAGCGTGCCGGTGCGGATCGTGCGCACCGTACGGGAGTTGCCGACCACCGGCGATGCCGATGGCGGCGCCCTGGTGGTCGATCTGCGGTCGGTGAACCGGGTGTTGGGGGCGCGGTACGGCGTGAGCGTCCCGCCCACCGAGTGGTGGCTGCGGACCGCGCCGGGCGAGACGGCCCGCGTCGCCGCGGCCCTGCGGGCACAGCCCGACCTGGACCCCGCACAGGTCCTGGTGCGCGACGAGACGGCCACGCAGCTGCGGGACGACCCGTTCGGCGCGGGCCCGGAGGCCGCGTTCGCCGCGGCGGCCGCGGTGGCGGCGGCCCTGGCCGCGGTCGGCTTCGCGGTGAGCGCCGCCGGTTCCCTGCGGGAGCGGCGCGGCGAACTGGCGGTGCTGCGCGCCCTGGGGGCACCGCGCCGCCGTCTGGCCCGCATGATCGCCGTCGAGCAGGGCGTCCTGGTGGCGCTGGCCCTGGTGGTGGGGGCGGCGCTGGGGACGGTGCTGACGCGGGCGGTGGTCCCGCTGATCGTCCTGACGGCGCAGGCGACCCGGCCCGTGCCGCAGGTGCTGGTCGAACTGCCGGTGCTGCAGATCGCCGTACTGCTGACGGCAGTTGCGGTCCCGCCGCTGCTGGTGATCGCGGGGCTGGCGTTGCGGCGGGCGGATCCGGTGGTGTCGTTGCGGGAACCGGGGGGTGAGTGAGGTGAGCCGGGTCAGGGCACCCTGGGTGCGTACACGGCTGCGGACGGCCCCCGGTGCCGCGTGCGCCCTGACGGCAGTTGCGGTCCCGCCGCTGCTGGTGATCGCGGGACTGGCGCTGCGGCGGGCGGATCCGGTGGTGTCGTTGCGGGAACCGGGGGGTGAGTGAGGTGAGCCGGGTCAGGGCACCCTGGGTGCGTACACGGCTGCGGACGGCCCCCGGTGCCGCGTGCGCGCTGGCGCTGCTGGTGGCGCTGACGGCGTGTCTGGCGGCGGCGTTCCCACGGGCGGTGGACCGGTACGAGGACGCGGGGCTGCAGCGGGCCGTCGAGCGGGCGCGGCCCGACGTGACCAGCGTGAGCGTGTACGCCGGGCAGTCCGACCCGCTGATGCCGCAGCGGATGCTGGAGGACGCACTGCGCCCGGGCCCGCTCGGCGTGCAGTACGAGAGGCTCCTCCCCGACGTCCCGCGTCCGCTCGCCGTCGATCGCGACCAGTCGACGTACGGGGTGCGCACCACCAACCCCCGGCCGGTGCCGGACCCTTGGCTCCCCAAGCCGAGCGGCATCCCGGCGAAGATCGAGCTCGCCGCCCAGCACGGGCTCGCCGAACACGCCACCGTCCGCTCCGGCCGCCTGCCCCGCACCGACGGCCAGGTGACCGCGGCCACGGCCGCGGTGGAGGCCGCGGTCAGCGCCGAGACCGCCAAGAGCCTGCACATCAAGGTCGGTTCGGTGATCCACTTCCCCGGCGCGGGCCACGCCCCACTCGTCGTCCGGGTCACCGGGATCCTCGCCCCGCGCGACCCGGACGGCGCCTACTGGTCCGGCCATCTCCTACTGCGCACGCCCAGCCTGATCACGGTCCCGAACACCGAACGCGACAAGTACTGGCTCGGCGCCCTGCTGCTCGCCCCCGAGGCGGCCCCCGCACTGCTCGGCACGCCCGCAGACCCTGTGCGGTACTGGCAGTTGGCCCCCGCCACCGAGCACCTCCACTCCTACGACCTGGACCGCCTGAAGTCCGCCGTCGCCTCCCTGGAGGGCGGCCCGGCCATGCAGGAGATGCGCTCGGTCACCGACCCCTCCACGGACATCAGCACCGGCCTCGACGACGTGCTCACCGCGTACGCGGGTCTGCGCGGCGGCGTACGCCCGCTGGTCGCCGTCGCCGCCTTCGGCACCGGCACGGTCGCCGCCGTCGTCCTGCTGATGGCGGGCGGCCTCACCGCGGACCGCCGCCGCACCGAACTCGCCCTGCTGCGCGCCCGCGGCGCCTCCCTGCGGGGCCTGACGGGGCGCCTGCTCGCGGAGACGGCGGTGATCGCGCTCCCCGCGGGCGCCCTGGGCCTGACCGCCGCACTGCTCGCGCTCCCCGGGAGCCGCGCCCTCTACGCGACCGCGGCGGCCACGACGGTCACCCTGGTCGCCTGCACGGCCCTGCCCCTGCGGGCAGCCGCCGCCCACCGGATCGTACGCATCCACGACGGCCGCGCGGACGTTGCGTCCGTACGACCGTCCCGACGCCGTACGGTCGTGGAACTCACCCTGGTCGCAGTGGCCCTGGCCGCGGTGGAAACGCTGCGCAGACGGGGCACGTCCGGCGACCAACTGAGCGCCCTGGCACCGGCGTTGGTGGGTGTGGCCGCGGCCCTGCTGCTCGTCCGCCTCTACCCCCTCCCGCTACGAGGCCTGGCCCGCCCGGCGGCCCGGCTGCGCGGCGCGGTGGGCCACCTCTCGCTCGCCCGCGCGGGCCGCACGTCCGCCTCGGCGGTGCTGCCCCTGCTGGCGCTGCTGACCGCCCTGACCACGGCGGCCTTCGGTGGCTCGGTCCTCGCGGGCGTGGCCGGGGCCCGCGACCACGCGGCGCTGCTGTCGATCGGCGCCGACGCCCGGGTCGAGGGGTCGGCTCCCCTGCCGTCGGGCCTGCCGGACCGGATCCGCCGGACGCCGGGTGTGCGGACGCTGGCCGCGGTGAGCATCACGTACCAGGCCAGACCGAACGACGAGACGCAGTCGATGCGGCTGGTGGGCGTGGACCCGCGGGACTACGCGGAGTTGGCGAAGCAGACGGGGCTCGGGGCGTTCGCGCCGGGCGAGTTGAGGCGCCCGTCGGCCGGCGGGGCACTTTGGGCGGTGGCCTCCCCGGCGGTCGCGTCGAGATTCGGCAGCCGGACCCTCCCGGTGCGACTGGAGGACGGCAGCACGGTCGCCGTCCGAATCGCTGCCGTCCGGGACAGCACGCCGGCCGTCAACGGCGAGGACTTCCTGGTCGTGGACCGCGCCGGCCTGAACGCGTCGGCGGCCCGTCCGACCGCACTGCTGCTGACCGGCACCCACCTGGACGGAGCCGCGCTGCGCCGGGCCGCGGGAGGCTCGGCGGACGTACACCTCCGCTCCGAGGAACGAGCCCGATACATCGACTCCCCCCTCCAGTCCGGCGCGGAACGCGTCTACGCGGCGGGCGTGGCGGCCGGCGGGGGCTACGCCGTCCTGGCCCTCCTGCTCTCCCTCCTCCGCGCGGCCCCCGAACGCGCGGCCCTGCTGGCCCGCCTGCGCACCATGGGCCTGACCCGCACACAGGGCCGCCGCCTCCTGATCCTGGAGTCCCTGCCACAGGCCGTACTGGCGGCCGCCGGGGGCGTGTTGACGGGTTGGGCGACGATCCGCCTGCTGTCGCCGGGCGTGGACCTGACGACGATCGCACTGGCGTCGGCCCAAACGCCCGTCGACAGAGCGGAGTTGCACACAGACGCGATGTCGTTGCTGATCCCGGCGGTGGCGATTGTCCTGGTGACCGTGGGAGTGGCGGGAGTTCAGGCGTGGTGGACGGGGCGGCGGGGGGCGGTGGCGGAGTTGAGGGTGGGGGACGTCCGGTGAGGGCACGCCATTGCAATTGCCACAGCTGCGGGCCGCCGCACCCGCACAGCCGCCGTAGCCGCGACCCAGGGCCACAGTCGACGAACCTCACCCAGGAGACCGACGGATGACCACGACCAACCCCACCCTCGCCGACCTGGCCACCCGCGCCGCAGCCGCCCGCAACCGCCCCACCTACGGCCACGACGCCCTGATCACCTGCGACCGCCTGGTCCGCATCTTCACCACCGACGGCATAGAGGTCCAGGCACTCCAAGGCCTCGACCTCCTCGTCCGCGAGGGCGAACTCATGGCCCTGGTGGGCGCATCCGGCAGCGGCAAGTCCACCCTCATGAACATCCTCGCCGGCCTGGACACCCCCACCGCCGGCGCCGCCCGCGTGGCCGGCCGCGACCTCCTCACGATGACGTCGAAGGACCGCCTGACCTACCGCCGCACCACCGTCGGCTTCGTCTGGCAGCAGACCTCCCGCAACCTGCTCCCCTACCTCACCGCGGCCCAGAACATCGCCCTCCCGATGCAACTGGCAGGCCCCCGCAAACGCCGCTCGCAATCCGAACGCGCCCTGGAACTCCTGCAGTTGCTGGACGTGGCCGACTGCCGCGACCGCCGCCCGCACCAGATGTCCGGCGGCCAACAGCAACGCGTGGCCATCGCCGTGGCCCTCGCCAACAACCCCGCGGTCCTGCTCGCCGACGAACCCACCGGCGAACTCGACTCCCACACCGCGGAACAGGTCTTCGCCGCCTTCCGCACCGCGAACGAACGCCTCGGCACCACCATCGTCATCGTCACCCACGACCAGGCGGTCGCCGGCCAGGTCCGCCGCACGGTCGCCATCCGCGACGGCCGCACCTCCACAGAGGTCCTGCGCCGCAGCGAGGTCGACGAGACGACCGGCCACGAGACGGTCGTCGCCCGCGAGTACGCGATGCTCGACCGGGCCGGCCGCCTCCAGCTCCCCGCCGAATACACGGAGGCCCTGGGCATGCGCGACCGCGTGGCCCTGGAACTGGAGCCGGACCACATAGCCATATGGCCGGACGACAGCGAAGAAGAGTGACGCGACTGTTCAGCGGACGCTGACGTCCAACGCCCCAAGTCCCGCCCTGCGCACGGCGATCGACCCGTACGGCGTGCGCAGCCGCAGCCACGCGCCGGAAGAGAACAGCGCGACCGGCGTCTCGGCCCGGAGAAACCCGAGCGACTGCGCCGCATGCACGGCCCGCACGGGAAGCGGGGTGTCCCCGACCGTCCGGGACCAGATGTCCCGCCCGATCCGGTCGAGTTCGGCCCGGGTACGAACCTCCGGCGCCAACTCCTGGGTACGGCCCCGGAATTCGGCGACCGCAGCCCGGACCATCGCCCGCAGCGCGTCCGGCACCGGCAGCCCGGCCTCGGGACGCCAGCCACCGCGGGGCGGCAGCACCCCCGCCCACGGCGGCCCGGTCACCGCGGCCGGAACACCTGCCGTGGCCGCCGACTCGTCGACGGACTCCAGCAACTCCCCCGCGGACACGGTCACATCGAGCGTGACGTCCAGCCCGTTCTCGTACGGCTTCGCAAGCCGCACCGCCCGGATCGCCAGCACCTCGAAGGACGGCGGTCGCCCGAAGACGGCGAGCGCGGTACCGGCGGCCTGGAGGCGCACCGCGGCCGAGCGGTCGTAATGGAGCAGCCGGGAGAGGAAGGCAGCGAGGTCCGCCGCCTCCCCCTCGTCGGCGAGGTGGAGCACCGTCATGCGGCGACGGCCTCGTCGTCGTCCCGGTACTCGCTGAGGAAGTCGCGCTCCTCGTCGGTGATCCGTCGCGGCCGCTCGTTCTCGAAGTCGAACGGCACGACCACCGTCGAGGCCCGCACATAGACCAGGTCGTCGTCCTTCACCTCGTAGGCGATGGTGAAGGACGCGGCCCGGATCTCCGTGATCCACAGCTCGATGTCCACCGGGTGGTGCCGGTGGACGAGCTGCCGCTTGTAGTCGATCTCATGGCGCGCCACCACGGACCCCTGCTTGAAGTCCTTTTCCGGACGGAACAGGAAGTCGATACGGGCTTCCTCCAGGTAGCGGATGAAGACCGCGTTGTTGACATGGCCGTACGCGTCCATGTCCGACCAGCGCAGGGGGCAGCGGTAGATGTGGCGCAAGATCGATCAGCCCCGGGTCAGCTTCTTGTAGGTGGCACGGTGCGGACGGGCGGCGTCCGGCCCGAGCCGCTCGATCTTGTTCTTCTCGTACGACTCGAAGTTGCCCTCGAACCAGAACCACTTGGACTCGCCCTCGTAGGCGAGGATGTGCGTGGCGACCCGGTCCAGGAACCACCGGTCGTGGGACACGACCACGGCGCAGCCGGGGAACTCGAGCAGCGCGTTCTCCAGGCTGCTGAGGGTCTCCACGTCCAGGTCGTTGGTCGGCTCGTCGAGAAGCAGCAGGTTGCCGCCCTGCTTGAGGGTGAGCGCGAGGTTGAGCCGGTTGCGCTCACCACCGGAGAGGACACCGGCCGGCTTCTGCTGGTCCGGGCCCTTGAACCCGAAGGCCGAGACGTAGGCCCGGCTCGGCATCTCGACCTGGCCCACATTGATGTAGTCCAGCTCATCGCTGACGACGGCCCAGAGGGTCTTCTTCGGGTCGATGTTCTCGCGGCTCTGGTCGACGTAGGAGATCTTGACGGTGTCGCCGACCTTGATCGAACCGGAGTCGGGCGTCTCGAGCCCCTGGATCATCTTGAAGAGCGTGGTCTTGCCGGCGCCGTTCGGGCCGATGACCCCGACGATCCCGTTGCGCGGCAGCGTAAAGCTGAGATCGTCGATGAGGACCTTCTCGCCGAAGGCCTTGTTGAGGTTGTCGACCTCGACGACGACGTTGCCGAGCCGCGGCCCCGGCGGAATCTGGATCTCCTCGAAGTCCAGCTTCCGCATCTTCTCGGCCTCGGCGGCCATCTCCTCGTACCGAGCGAGACGGGCCTTGGACTTGGCCTGCCGCCCCTTGGCGTTGGAGCGGACCCACTCGAGCTCTTCCTTGAGCCGCTTGGCGCGCTTGGCGTCCTTCTGGCCCTCGACCTTGAGACGGGTCGCCTTGGTCTCCAGGTACGTGGAGTAGTTGCCCTCGTACGGGTAGGCGCGCCCGCGGTCGAGCTCGAGGATCCACTGGGCGACGTTGTCGAGGAAGTACCGGTCGTGGGTGATGGCCACGACGGTGCCCGCGTACTTGGCGAGGTGCTGCTCCAGCCAGTTCACGGACTCGGCGTCGAGGTGGTTGGTGGGCTCGTCGAGGAGCAGCAGGTCAGGGGCTTCGAGCAGCAGCTTGCACAGCGCCACTCGCCGCTTCTCACCACCGGAGAGGGTGGTGACGGGCCAGTCGCCGGGCGGGCACCCGAGGGCGTCCATGGCCTGCTCGAGCTGAGCGTCGAGGTCCCACGCGTTGGCGTGGTCGAGCTCCTCCTGCAGCTTGCCCATCTCGTCGAGCAGCGCGTCGGAGTAGTCGGTCGCCATCAGCTCGGCGATCTCGTTGAACCGATCGAGCTTGCCCTTGACCTCGGCGACACCCTCCTGGACGTTCTCCAGGACGTTCTTCGCCTCGTTGAGGGTGGGCTCCTGCATCAGGATGCCGACGCTGTACCCGGGAGAGATGAAGGCGTCGCCGTTGGACGGCTGCTCCAACCCCGCCATGATCTTCAGCACGGTCGACTTACCGGCACCGTTCGGACCGACCACACCGATCTTCGCGCCGGGGAGGAAGTTCAGCGTTACGTCGTCAAGGATGACCTTGTCGCCGTGCGCCTTGCGCGTCTTGCGCATGGTGTAAATGAACTCAGCCAAGAGAAACCGTCCGGCAGCTTGAAATCTGGCAGTGGGCAGATACACCCCATCTTGCCTGACCGCCACCCCTGGGGGGAAACGCGTATGGCGGGGCATCTCTGACCTGGGGTTTCCTTGCTGGCGGGGGCGGCTCGACTGTCACTGTCGGTCGCCATTGGTCGGCCTCGGGCACCCTCGCACGGCCCAGGGACGGCCCAGCCCAACATGTTCAGGAGGGGGCGATCTTGCCCAGCGAGCGCCCCAGGGTGCCGATCACTCGGCCCAGCCGCTCGTTGGCTTCGTGAGGCAGCGCCGGGATTGGCGCGCCAGCAGCAAGGTGCTCGCCCACGATCCAGAGCACCTCGTACAGGTCCTCGGCGCTGGCGCGGTCCAGCCGGAGAACAACGTCATCGGTCATGGGGTTGGGGCACCGCGGCGCAGGCCGAGCCTGGCTACGGCAGGTCCTCCAGGCGTGCCAGCAGCCCGGCCGCCGTCGCCACCGCGGCGATCGCGTCCGCGCGGGTCCATGCGAAGTGCTCTGTGGTGCCCTCGTCATCGTGAGGCGCACCGCTGAACAGGGCGTACGCGCTCTGCGTGAGCATGGCCCACCGCTCGTCCTGAGTGCGATCCCTGGCCCTCTTGCTGACAGCCTGGTTGTACAGGGCCTCGGTGTTACAGGCCGGCCGCACCGCGTCCAGAGCTGAACGCGCTTTGCCGACAGCGGCTTCGTAATCGCCGCTGCGGATCAGAACCTTGGCCTCCCGTAGCCGCTGGGCAGCCAGTGCGCGTTCGTCGATGTCGGTAATCGGCACCAGGACGTCAACGAACGCCCCCGCGTTGAGGCCGTCGAGAGCCTTCGCCCACTCTTCGTGTGAGATCAGGATGGTCAGCTGATGCTCGCGGCCAGGCCAACCGTCGACGGCGCCGAGCTGTACCGCGGTCAGGTTTGCGCGTAGCTCCAGCTCCCTGCCCTGCCGTGCCTTCTCCAGACCCATGAGCTGGGCGTCGGTCAATGTGACATCGAAGTTGAGAAGGCGGCCCTCGGGGTGCGCCTCTATCGGCCACCGCTGCACCATCTGGCCGAGATACCCGGAGTTTCCAAGGCCGTCGGCCCACAGCTCGCCCGACACCTGGTGCGCCTGCTGCACGGGGATGTTGCCTGTCCCGCCGGTCTCGAAGAACAGTGTGAGGCGATGTACACCCCAGCCAGGCAAGAGACTCAGCGCACGCCGCGCCGGCTTGATGGACAGCAGGTAGTCGTCGAACTGGAAGGCCATCAGGGGGCTCCTCGCCAGTAGGTCCAAGAATGCTCTGATGGTGTCAGCTCGGCGGCTGGCAACGCCAAGGAGTTACGCCGAGCCCCGACTTGGAGGTCCCGGCTAACCCACTCAGGTGGCCTGTTAGCCCCACGCAGGCAATGCAGTGGGTGTACTTGGCTGCTGGGTGGGTTGTCGCGGGCCCCTTGAGAACGACCGGTCCATGAATGGTCCACTGTTCTGGAGAGCCCGCAGTGACGGCCCATGATGCGAGGCAGATGCACCATGGGCCCCCGCAACATGGGCCGAGTCTCCTGTACACGGTTGCCTCCGAGACCGGGTGCGCCATGTAGGTGAGTGACCTGCTACCAGGCGACTGCACCCGCAAGGATGGCTCTACACGAGCCAAGGGATCTCGCGCACGGCCCCAACTGTGAGATGGCGGCACCTGATTCGATTGTCTAGCCAATCGCTTGTTGATCTACTTGAAAGTACTTCGAGCAGCGTTTGGCAGGATTTGAGAGATCCATCCCTCGGTGAAGCAACGATCAAATGATTGTCTACTGCCACCGCTCTCTCGCCTGTCACCAGTACGCCGCTGAGTCGAGACTGATGCTGTGACGTCGAAGGTCGGGAAGTCCTTCGGACGAGTACGAAAGGAGGTTCAAATACTCGTCGAGAGAACCTTCGTCGGCGCGCGGGAGTAGAAATTTCGCCGGATGCGGGCAGGTCTCTCGCCCGAGCGAACGGGTATTCAGGACCGTCTAGAGGATCGCGATTATCAACAACGGTACCAACTCGCACGGAGAAAAAGTCATTGACCGACTGCGAGCTGATCTCAGCATGGCCGGTCGTTTCCCACCATTCGCTCGAGATCTCCAATGGTTTTTGACGAGCAATCTTGGCGTCTAGCAAGAAGACGTCGACGTCAGCGTGTTCGTCGAATTGCCCATACGTATCTAGCGAACTGCGTCTCAAGATGCTATCAACCTGTGTACGCCAAGAAGAATAGCGACTGCCACTCCTCAAGACGTCGGGAAGGATGGCTGTGAGGTAACTGCCATCAGCCAAATGATTCGCCGCCTGATATGTGAATAGAGCCGCGGCGGACGTGGGGCGAGCTGTCCATGGCCGACTCAGAGGTGATGACACAACATTGAATGGAGGATTCAGTACGATGTGTCCCGTGAATGCCTCTCGCTCCTTTAGGGCTTCCAGGCCATCCCTAACGACTACGTTGGTGAAGTATGTAGACGTATCCGCAACGGGAAATTTGTTCAGCCTCTGATATCCGTGGCGCAAGAGGGCGGCGATGAACAGCCGATGACGTGCCGCCTCCACGAATTCGCTATTTATGTCCCAGCCGTGCAGGCGGTAAGTCCACTCTTCGAGCGTTGCTTTGAGAGATTCCCGGATCGGTAGCGCATGCGATGCTGCCAGTAGCAGGTCACCGGAGCCGCATGTCGGGTCGAGGTAACGTTCCGAAGTAGCTCGGGATTTCAAGAGGTCACTAACCCGCTGCTTCAGCGGGGCGGGAGTGAAAAATGCGCCGACTTGCCGACGATAGTCAAGGGGTACAAGTCGGCGCAGCTGCTCCGACGCCTCGCCGTCGACACTGGCCAGGAGGCGGTGGTGCAGGTCCGGCCGGCCCGAAGTCACGTCTGCGGTCAGTTCGCGCAGGTGAGTTGTGTACTCCCCGTAGCTGTGTGCCCCAGTCATCCCGGATCTACTCCCTGTTGATCTAGTCCACAGCCCTGACGTCGCGTCACTATCAGCCATGAGAGCTAGCTTTGAGTCAGAGATGCCCTCCAACGTAGTGCACAGATCAACGCGCAGCACTACGCTGGCTGCGAGGGGTGATCTGTTGACATCGCCTCAACCACGTAGCGATTGCTGTGCTGTTGGAAGCAGGCATGGCCTGGGACGCGGGGGAAATGGGGCACATGGGTACAGAACGCCTGAGGTTCGCGCCAGAGATGCTCGCTCGACTTGGCGAGGAACTCATCCCCCATCCAGACCTGGGAATCGTCGAACTGGCACGAAACTCCTACGACGCTGATGCGATCAGCTGTGAAGTTAGCCTCTTGAACGTTGGCGAACTCGGTGGAACCATCGTTGTGACCGATGTCGGCGAGGGGATGACGGCTGCCGACATCAGAGACGGTTTCTTACTTCTCGGACGCTCCGGGAAAGTAGACGACTCTGTTACTGCTCGTGGTCGGCGAAAGGTCGGAGAGAAGGGGCTCGGCCGACTGGCAGCACTACGGCTCGGACACGAGGCCATTGTTCGGACTCGACCCAAGGCGGAACCGGGAATCGAGTATGCCGTACACATCAACTGGGCTCGATACGACCAAGCTGCAGCTATTGAAGATGTCGACCTTGAAGTAGTCTCCAGGGAAACTTCGGAGAAGCCCGGGACGACCATCGAAATAAAGAATCTGCGCGCCCCACTCGCAGATTCCGATGTGCGACGGCTGGCCCGATCCCTAGTCATGTTGACTGGTCCGTTTCCCGATAAAGGGGAAGATTTCACCGTCACGCTCGACGCTCCGGACTTTGTTGAGCTTCAAAAGGTGGTAGATGCTGGTTTCTTTGAAGCGGCAAACTATCTGCTCCGGGCAACCCTTGACGAAAACGGTCAAGTAACAGCATATCTGTTGGACGGTGCAGGAACCATACTGGCTTCCGGAGACCACTTTGCAGTTACGTCAAGTTCCGTCTTGGGGAACCACGCTGGGTACATTGCCCCCGCTGCAGAGCTTGAGATCTGGATGTTTAATCGCACTCGGCCCTCCTTTACTACGCAATTGACACCAGCGCTTCGAAAGGCCTATTTGGCCTGGCTCGACGAAGTCGGCGGCGTTCATTTTTATCAGCGCGGACTGCGGGTCCACCCGTATGGTGACCGCGGTTACGACTGGTTGGACATGAACGTTCTTCAGAAGCGGAATCCGGAAGAGCGACCCGGCACCAATAACTCCGTTGGACGCGTGATCGTCGTTGCAGACGGCGGCCGGCTGATGCCAAAGACCGACCGTAGCGGTTTCGTCGAGAATACTGCTTTTGTAGAGTTGAAGGAGTTCGTTCGCGCTTCGCTTGAATGGGCTGCTGATGTGCGGCTTGATCGACGAGACAAACGAAAGATCGAGGAAAAGAAGAAAACTCGAGAACGGGTAAAGGAAACTCAGGACAAGGTCGATGCGGCGCTACGGTTAGTTCCCGATAGCATCCGCCCTGCGGTTCAGCAGGCGGTGCGCGAAGATAGGGCGGCAATGGCCGAAAGGCTGGAGGTCGTAGAAAGCGACCTTATGCTTTACCGCACCCTCAGCACAGTCGGGACAACCACGGCGGTTTTTGCACACGAGACGCTTCGCCCGGTCGACACGATCGAACAGATGGTTGGATCTATTGCCCGGCGTGGTGAACGAGAGTTGGGCAACGAGCGATTCATTTCAGTCCTTGGCGATCCTGTAGACCTCATCCGAAGGTCAGCAGCATCTCTACACACGTTCGCGGAATTGCCCTTGGAGTTGTTGAAGCAACGCAAGCGGAAATGGCGGGACGTTGACGTCAACGCGGTTGTGCAGGAGATAACGGAAAGTTTCGAACCGTATTTTGCTGACGCGCGGGTGTCTGTGTCTACGGATCTTACCCAAGCCTCTTCTGTGGTCGTGCGCTCAACCATTGCTTCTGTTGAAGCAATCTTGGCTAATTTTCTTGCGAACTCCGTGGCGGCGTTCACGAGCCCTGCGCATCAGTCAACCACTCGAGAAATAGTCGTTCGTACTGAGGTCTCCCCAGACGAGGTGACCTTGGGAGTGCTGGACTCTGGACCGGGAATTATCGGGATCGATAAGGATGAGGTATGGAAGCCTGGTAAATCAACCAGGAACGAGGGGACCGGGATGGGACTTACCATCGTTCGAGACATTGTGCTCGATCTCAAGGGTAAATTCTGGGCAGTCGAGAACGGTGAACTGGGCGGTGCAGAACTCTATGTCTCGTTCCCTCGGGTTGACTCATAGAGGCAGTTTCCTTCTTCGGTGTGCAGCGTGTAGTTAGGGTGAAAGTGCAGAGCGTTCTTGACGCATTAAGGCCTGGCTCCAAGATTGCGGTGGTAGACGACTCGCTTGATGACATGAGGCGTACGTCTATCCTCTTGGAGGATGCAGAATTCGAACCTGTCGCGATTGATCCGGCTTTCCCGACTCTGCAAGAGCTACTGGATACAGTCGCAGATAGGGCTGAGGGTCTCGTGTGCGATCATAGGCTGAGCCATGGAGCCAATGCCCCATTTACGGGGGCACAGGTTGTCGCGGCCAGCAATAGGCGGCGGGTTCCGGCCGTTCTAATCACGGGCTATGCCGACCTGGACGAGCAGACGAGTATTCGTAGGTACCGGTCCAATATCCCTTGCATGCTTCGAAAGCGTTTTGAGCCGGCGGAGATTGAGTTAGCACTGACACGAGCGCATCGTGAACAGGTGCACGGCCCGGCTCCGGAACGCGTTGGGCATCGAACCGTCGTCCGGGTGCTACGCGTGGACCGTATCGGTGCCGAACGGATCGTTGAGGTAATCGTGGTCGCTTGGGATCCTGTCGATGCTGTGATACTTCCAGCAGACATGATCACCTCCTGTGTCGGCATTTCGGAGGAAGAACTCCCTGGTAAGCGTTTTATGGCTAGGGTAAATATCCATGCGCGGTCCTCCGAGGAGCTATTTTTCGAGAATTTTGAGTTGGCTCCCGAAGTTCCTGGCAGCTGGCTTTCAAAGTTGTGAAGAGGTACAGGTGACCGGAAGCACAGAGCTCCCAAATCAGCGAACGTCTGCAGGGCCAGCGGCGCAGATCCTAAACGTCGGGCATGGAAACTGTTCGTTCATCCATGATGGGCCCAGTGGAGTCGTCGTGGATGTGCCGGCTGTAATGCCACTCCTGGAAGAAATGAACCGGGTCGGCGCTAACGTAGTCGACCATCTTATTCTTTCGCATGCGGATAATGATCACATCAAGGGCGCTGCAGCCCTCATGGCTCACGATGAAGTGACCGTGAAGGCCTTATGGGCAAATCCGGATTCTACAAAGCTCTCCGAAGCTTTCATGGACCTGCTCACTGTAGCGGCCGATCGCCACAACCGAGGTTTGCTTAGCGTTCGCACCAATCTCAATGTTGGGGCGAACGGCGCTCTCGATTGCGGGAGAATAGGCGTACGGATTCTACATCCAGGGATTTTATGGGCTGGAGTCGGCCCTGCGAAAGGTAAGCATCCGATTGGCTCCATTACATCGAACGGCATGTCTGCTGTCATCCGCATCGAATTAGATGGTAGCCCCGCGGTCTTGTTGCCCGGCGATCTTGATGCCAAGGGATTTGCTGAAATGCAACGGGTCGGCGTCGATATGAAGGCGCCCGTCTTGGTTTTTCCACACCATGGCGGTCGGTCAGGGGCAGCCGATAATCGGAAATTTGCCCGCGAATTGGTAAAGGCCGTTCAGCCGGAATTGGTGATATTTTCCCACGGCCGGTTAAACTTCGTGAACCCACGTAAAGAAGTTGTTGATGGCATTCGGGACGCCTTGGGGGATAGGGTGCAGATTGCTTGCACCCAGGTCAGTCGAGCCTGCCATGCATCTGTTCTTCCCGATTCGATTGACGCCCGTCGCGGGAGTTACGCAAAGTTGGCTTGTGCGGGATCGCTGAGCATAACTGCGACAAGTGCGGGTATCTCATGGTCACCCGGCGTGAGGCGGCACAGTGCTACCGTTGATTTACTGGAATCTCCGATGTGTCGCACGCCCGACAGTCTCGACGCAGGGCGCAGAGTTCTGCAAATAGAGAACGAGTAGCGATGCTGTTCGTATGGCGTCTTGCTGTCACTTGTGAACGTCGGCCTATGGTTTGTGTAATATCACCCGCTTCAGTTAAGCCGGGGAGCCGCTTGTCATTGTAGGTCGGTGTAGCGACTTTGGCCGGGAGCTGCTTTGGCGCGAGTGATCATGGCCCCGTAAGCTTCCGGCGCGTCGGGCAGTCTGTGGACCTGCCCGCTAAAGCACGACGTTGGGGCCATGATCTTCGAGGCTCGCGCCAAAGTGGCTGGCTAAAGTCGCGGAGCCGACCGCCCCAGCCAGGGCGGGTTTCTCCCCTGCTCACGGCCGCGTCCGCCGTCGGGCCGGTGGCCTGGTGCGGGATCGGCTGGCTGTTCGAACGCCCGTGTATCTGGCAGCGTGGGCCCGCATGCCACCGCCACCACGATCCGGCCTCTTTCGGTAACACAAAGCGTCTTTGACCTGCACCGTTGGGGATCACCGTTCGCCCCCGTGCCCGTGTTGGAATGTGGCCGCTGCGGGCGGCGACGGTCGGGCGACGACGTGCGGCGGTGGCGAAGACATGGAGCCGGCGCGGCGGCGCCCGGCCGGCGCCGCCCGGCTTGGCGCGGCCCTCGGTTGATCCGACCTACTGATGTAGGCCACCGGGTGGAAAGGGGTGCGACGTGGCCCCGAAATCGGGGCGTTGGGGTCGAGCTGCTGGTGCGTCTTCCCTTCCTGAGGTCGGATCGTGGTGGCGGTGGTGTGCGGGCTGGCGCGGCCGTTGATGCGTGGGGCGGAGTATGCGGCGGTCGGGTTGGCGATGATCGATGAGCGCCGCAGCCACCCGGACGAGCGAGCGCAGCGAGCCTTGATGAAGTAGGGAAACTCTGACCGCAAGGCGCTCTTGCAGGGCGCCCGGTCGGCTGCTGCCATGTGCTTGGGGACGACACGTACTAGGGGGCGGGTCAATGAGCGATCTCACGGTGAACCCGTGGAAGCGGCACGGCAAGGATCGGCTCTATGTGAACCTGCCCGATGGCACTGCCGTTGCCTGGGCGGACCGGCTGACGAAGGTCATCACGATCAAGGTGGAGAGGTACCGGCGTGAGGCCGTGGCACTGTTACGTCAGCATCTCGGCGACTCGGCAACTGTCCGTCCTTCGTCGCGGCCGTCGGCCCCGCCACCCGCAGCATCGTCCGTGAGGTCATCTCAAAAATCGGTCCCTTCCAGCTCGTCCCGACGCGGACAACAGAGGCTTCCGGAGTTGAGCGTTGCCGATGACTTGGCGAGGAACCCACCGGGTGCAGTCCTTCTGGAAGCGATCGCAGTCCGCGGACCGTCGTCGGCCCAGCGGCTTTGGTCAAAGATGCTGCGACGCCCATCGGAATGGGATAGCTGGTACGCCGGACTCGAAGGTGAGCGGCGCGTGGGCCGAGAACTACAGCGTCTTTCCGCCCACGGCTGGCGCGTGCTGCACGGCGTAGGTAAAGCCAACGGTGGGGACATCGATCACTTACTGATCGGCCCCGGTGGTGTGTTCGCCATCAACACCAAGCATCACCCTGGTGCTTCGGTCTGGGTTGGCGACACCATGGCCAAGATCAATGGTGGCCAACCGGTCCCGTACACGGCCGCGAGCAAGGCAGAAGCCGCCTATGCCCAAGAGGTGCTGGAACGGCACTGTGGGTTTCCCGTTCCGGTCGAACCGGTCCTCGTTTTCGTCGGCGTCGCTTCACTACATCGCGCCGTAACGCAGTACGCCGTGCGGATCTATCAAGAGCGCGAGGTGTCGGCGCTTGCTCCTCTCTCAGGCAAGCTCACGACTGAACAGGTCGAGCGGGTTTACGGCGTTGCCCGGCATCGGCGTGCGTGGCTGCGCATGTGACCATCACTTGCTGGCCGAGGACGGCCGGCAGGCCAGCAAGTCGGGAACTCCGTCCGAAGGACGTAGAGGTCGTTGTTCCACGGGCGCGCATGGCTCAGAGGCCGTTGTCCGTGCGCCGCTGTGATAGGTCCCGAGGTAGTTCCTAGGTGACAGCGCTCCGCTCAGCCAAGTCGCGCAGAGACTCGGGGATGCGCGGGTCCGAGAGCTGGATCAAGTCGCGGATGACTTCGCGGGCCAGGTGATGGTCGTGGATCTGCTCGGGCGCCAGGGCTTCGGCCTCCAGGAGTGCGGCTGTGGCCTCGCCGACGTGTCGCCGCTGCGCATGTGCTCGCGCCACGTCAAGCAGGAAACGTGACTGCCGCTCGGGCGAAAGACCCGATGCGTCTACTTGCTGGGCCACCTCTAGGGCAAGCCCGGCGTCTCCCAACTCAACTGCCGTACTTACGGCGTGGATTTCGACGTTCGTTGGCCCGAACTCCGTGTCGAAGTCGTTGCGGTCCCCTCCTAGCCGTGCTGCGATCCCGCGCGCTCGGTCGATGTGCTCATGGGTCCCCCCGCGGTTGCCTTCCCTTGCGTTGATCACTGCGAGGACGAGGTTCATAGCGCCGTATAGGGACAGTTCTTCCGGCGGGCACGCCGGGGTCTCCGTCCTCGGACCCATGACGGTCGCAGCGGATTGCGCAGCCTGCTCGGCCTGTTCCATGTGCTGTTGCCGCATGAAGGCGTGCGCCATACGGAACAGGCTCGCGACGACTTCCAACGGCTGCCCTGCGAGTTCGGCTGCCTGTAGTGCTCGGTCGGCCGCGACCCACGCCGCATCCGCCTGATCTTGCCGAGTGAAGCTCGCCGCGGCTACCTGGTACGTCTTGGCGCGCAGGGCATGGAGCTCCGCGCGTTCGCCTGCCGGCGCGTGGCGTACCGCGGCCTCGATGTTCGGGAGTAGCTTGGCGAGATGATCGCTTAGCGCCGCGTAGCTCGATGCGTGCACGAGGGTCCACGCCTCATCTACTTGCTGACGGAAGTCGGCAAGCGAAGGAATGGGCTCGGCCGGGGGCTGTTGGAAGAGGCTGCCCAGAGCAGGGTGACCCGTAAGAGCCACCCGAAGACCGTCGAGGTCGTTGCTCTTCGTCTGTTTCTCTGGCTCGGCTTGCTCCGCCGGGGCAGCGTCCGACCGTAGTTCGCGCACGGGCACGTTGAGCGCATCGGCAAGAGCTTGAAGGACCGACAGTCGCTCGACAGGCTGTACGCCTCTCTCGACCTGCGACACCCAGCTCTCGGACCGCGCCATTGCCGCGGCAAGGTCAGTCTGTGACATGCCTGCAGCACGGCGCAGCTCCTTAATCCTCTGGCCGACGGTCTTGGTCTCGGAAGCCGTCACTTCTCGGCTCCGGTGGGGTACTTGCCGGCGTACGGCTGCAGGCGGTCAACCTCGGTCTTCTCGACGTACTTCGAGCGCTCGGCCAGGAAGTGACGGGTGTGCGGCTGGCGCTCGTGTTCCTCGAAGGCGTCGTGATTGGCGTACAGCTCGTAGAAGATCCGCTCATTGGGTGCGCCCTCGACCTCATGGCACGCATAGACCAGCGTGCCGGGCTCGTGTGCCCGGATGCCTGCTGTCGTCTCTCGCATGAGCGCATCGAACTCCTCGCCAGCACCGTCACGCAGCGTGAAGCGAACAAAAAGCCCGAAGTTGGCCATTTCTTCCTCCTTGTCGTCGCACTCAGTGTCGCAGACTCGGAGTTCTCCTACTAGTCGCAGTTTTTCTGTTGACTCGCAGTTTTTCTGCGGGTAGCTTCGATGGTGCCGCTACAACAAGCCGCCCCGGGCTGCGTGCCATCCGCCAAGATCACAACGCAGCCCGGGGCTCGTCCCAAAAGGGAGACTCCATCATGCGTCAGATCCCCGTCGACACGTCCGCGATGACGGTCATGCTGATTCAGGCCCCGGAGAAGAAGGTCAAGAACCGGGAGACCGGTGAGGCCGCCGTGGACAAGCAGTCGGGCAAGGTGCTCTACAACGTCAACGTCGCCGTGATCGTGGACGGCCGTCCGGACGCGGTGACGGTCGTGGTCGTCGAGGACGGCATTCAGCCGGACCTCATGCCGGGCATGCCGGTGGAGCTGCCGGGTCTGATGGCCCGCCCGTGGGAGAACGACTTCGGGCACGGCATCTCCTACCGTGCGATCGCGGTCGCCGCGAAGCAGCTCACACCGGCCGGCTCGAACGGCAAGGGCTGAGCACCGTGACCAAGCTGCTGATCGTCGCCGCGTTAGCGGTCCTGATCGGGCTGGCGCTGCTGCTGCGGTGGCGCCGTCCGGCCTGGTACTGGATGACCTTCGGCGTCGTCTACGCCACTCTCAAGGTCCGTCTGCGGTACGTGTCCGTGATGGACGCCTGCGACCTGACGGTCTCCGCGTCCCGCCTCCGGTTGACCCTGGCCCGCTGGTTCGACTGGGACACCCCGCGGCAGCGGGTTCCCCGGCTTCTGTGGATCAAGCCCACGCGGACCGGGCTGCGGCTGCGGGTGCGGATGCGCCCGGGTCAGGACGCCTTCGACTACTCGGCCGCGGTCGACCGGCTGCGGCACGCCTTCGGTGTCCATCAGGTCACCTCGCGCGAGATCAAACCGGGCACCGTCGAGATCGCCATGACCGGCTACGACGTCCTCAAGCGGGTGCAGATGCCGGCCCGCGTCGACCGCGGCACGTTGCGGATTCCGATCGCGCTGCGGGAGGACGGCTCGGTGCACTACCGCGACTACCGCGAGGTACCCCACTCCATCACGCTGGGGGCGGTCGGCTCCGGCAAGTCGGTCACCCAGCGTCGGGTCATCGCCGAACTCGCCGCCCAGCACGTGGCGTTGGTCGGCATCGACTGCAAGAACGGCGTCGAACTCGCCCCGCTGGCGCGCCGGTTCTCGGCCCTGGCCGACAACGCCGACGATGCCGCCGACCTCCTTCAGGCCTTGGTGGCCCGAATGGAGGCGATCTATCAGGTGATCCGGCAGGCGCAGCGGATCAGTGCGGACACCCCGGACGCGGAGATCACCGCGGACATCTGGGGCCTGCCGGAGCACCTGCGCCCGGTGCCGGTGGTGGTCACCATTGACGAGATCGCCGAGCTGGCGCTGTTCACCACCGCGGCGGAGAAGAAGCGTCGGGAGCGGGCCGTGGTTGCCCTGGTGAGGCTGGCTCAGCTGGGCCGTGCCGCAGGAATCTTCGTCGACATCTACGGGCAGCGCTTCGGCTCCGAACTGGGCGATGGCATCACCATGCTGCGCGCTCAGCTGACCGGCCGGATGTCGCACCGGGTCAACGACGAGTCCAGTTCGAAGATGGCGTTCGGGGACGTCTCACCGCATGCGGTGTTCGCCGCCACGCAGATCCGCAACGACCGGCCCGGCATGGCCGTGGTCGGCTACTCCAACGGCGACTGGACCCGGATCCGCTCCGCCTACACCTCCATGCGCCAAGCCGTCACCGCCTGCAACCAGCATGCCGACCTGACCCCGGATCTGCCGGAGCTGGCCCGCTTCCGCCCGCTGGTGGATCTCGCACCGGATAAGGCGCCCGCGATGGCCGAAGCCGCCTGAACCCTCCTTCTGCTGCACGGTCGGCGCGACCGCCTTCGCGCCAGGTCCCTACCCGCGCCATGCCGAAAACCAAGGAGGAAGACGATGAACCGCAACGACGACACCACCGCCGGCGAGCTGGAAGAGCAGCGTCAGGCCCAGGTCGACCGGCGCCACGGTGACTACGGCGACTGCGACCCGGTGGCTGCGGAGGTCCCCGCGGCCGACAGCCTCATCGCGCGCTGGGTCGAGCGCATGGCCGACCGCCACTCGCAGGGGTGAGCGGCATGTGTGAGCACTGCGAGGACTTCGCCCGCACCGTGGTGATGCTCGGTCAACTCGCTCTCTACGCCGACATGTTTGGCGCCGACCTCGACTTCGTCGACACCGTGGGCCCGTGCTTGGCCGCGTCGCTGCCGGAGCCTCCGCCGGGCCTGTTCCCGCCCGGCTACGACCCCACCGACGGCCCCGACTACCCCGGCCAGGGGTGGACGCCGTGACCGCCGCGAGGAAGCCCGCCGCCCGCCGCAAGACGGCTGCACCCAAGCCTGAGCCGGCGAAGTGCCCGGACTGCGACGGCCACGGCGAGATCGCCGAAGCCGTCAAGGTCGGCACCCGCAAGGGCCGCATCACCGACCACCGGCAGGCCGGCCTGTGCCTGACCTGCCTCGGCTCCGGCGAAGCACCCGCCGACTGACCCCTTGCCGGGACGGGGCGGCCGGACACCGTTCCCCGCCTCGTCCCTGGCCCAACCACCTGCGAAGGGAGGTGAAGACCATGCGCCGCGCCCTGTATCACCTCGTTCTCGTCCAAGCCGTGATCTCCGGCGCCCTGTCCTTCGCCCACCTGCACGACCTCGCCCAAGCCGCCGGCCAGACCGGCTGGAAGGCCTGGGCCTACCCCGTCTCCGTCGACCTGCTGATGGTCGCCGCCTGGCGCCGCCTGCGAACCCGGCGTTCCTGGCTGGCCTGGTGCTGGTTCCTGATCGCCCTGGTCGCCTCGCTCGGCGCCAACATCGCCACCGCCGGCTTCCTCGACATGAACGACCCGCCCGCCCTGCTCCGCCTCGGCGTCGCCGGCTGGCCCGCCCTCGCCTTCCTCGGCGGCACCCTCCTCGCCCACGCCCCCGAACCACCCACCGACCAGACAGACGCACCGTCAGAGTCTGCGGCCTCCGACGTGGAGGTCGAACGCGCACCCGCCACGACATCGGAGCCGGAGCCCGCCGCGGTCCCTGCGGCCTTCGACGCTCCGGCCCTGCCCGTCGCCGACCCGGCGCCCACTGAGCCTGCTGCGGCCATGGCGGTGCCGCCCGCGCTGGTGGCCCACGCCCGCAAGGTCGCCGACGACCACCACGCCCGCACCGGCCACCCGATCGACCCGGACACCCTGCGCGCCCGCCTCGGCGTCCCCGCCCCCATGGCCGCCGCCATCGCCGCCCAACTCACCTAGCCAGAAAGGACATTGACCGATGGGACACCGCTTCTTCCTCTTCGAACGCCTCCAGCGCTACGGCCCCGTCGAGATCGGCCGCGCCCTCACCAAGTCCGGCGACAAGGGCTACATCGCCTCCTGCACCGCCGACCAGTGCGGCTGGTCCGCCGACTACACCAGCTACGGCGCCGTCTGCATCGCAGCCAAGGGCCACCGCTGCCGCATCAAGAGCAAGTACGAGAACCGAAGGAGCTGACGCCGTGTCCGTGCCGCTGTGGTTCTTCATCGCCTGCCTCGCCGTCGTCGGCGTCAAGACCCTCCGACCCCCGCTCTGGCTCGTGGCCGTCCTGCTGATCGGCGGCTACCTCCTCGCAGGCAGCCTGCTCGCCCCCGTCCTCGACCCGTTCACCAAGTAAGGCCCCACTGAAGGGAGTTCACCGATGCTCCGCCCGAAGATCCCGACCATGCCCACACCGACCGGCCACGCGACCCCGCCCGCCGTCGTCGAGCCGACCGCCATCGTCCCGGGCACTCAGGACCGCTTGCCCGCCCCCACGGTCCCGGTCCCGGCGCCGTCCCGGCCCGTCGTACAGCTCACCCCGGGCACCGTGATCGCCCTCGTCGGCGGCGGCACCCTCGTGGTCCTGGTCGTCGGCGCCGTCCTGGTCTCCATGCTCCTCGCGGTCGCCATCACCGGCGCCTCACTCGCCGTGGTCGCCGTCGTCGTCCGCTCGATCCTCGCCAGCGACACCCGACGCTGACCGGCCCCCGGGCGGCCTCAACCGCCAAGTCTCCGCCGCCCGGGCGCCGTCCCACTCCGAACCAACGATCCGGAAGGAACCTCCATCATGCCCGGCCCCAACCCGGCCACCATCACCCGCGTACGGATCTGCCCGAACTGCGACGGCTTCGCCACCGCCGCCGTCACGTCCGGCGCCCGCCACCGCGACGGCACCCGCCTTCTGTTGCACGTCGACTGCGGCACCTGCCACGGCACCGGCACCGTACCCCTGCGCCCCCGGCTGACCGCCGCGGACGTGGAGGTGGCGGCGTGAAGAGCCTGACCACCTCGGCCCACCTCGAGCCGGACACCCGCTACCGCGTCACCCCCTTCGCGGACCGCGCCAACCCCTTCGTCAGCCTCCGCGTCGAGGGCGACTCCGTCGAGATCGCGCTCATCGCCCGCCTCGGAACCTCCGCCTCCCTGCGCAGCCTCGCCGCCGCCGCGATCGAAGCCGCCGGCGCCCTCGACGCCCTGGCAGGTGCACGATGACCCGGCGCTCCGCGACTTCGCGACCGACCTCCATCCATCTGTTCTGCGGGGCCGGGGGAGACTCCGACGGCTTCCGCCGGGCTGGCTTCGACGTGGTCCTCGGCGCCAACCACTGGAACCGTGCGGTGGAGACCCACGCCGCGAACTTCCCCGAGGCCGAACACCTCTGCGTGGATCTCGACCACTACGACATGCGTCGCCTGCCCAAGGCCCGCGTCCTGGTCGGCTCCCCGATCTGCACCGAGGGCAGCCCCGCCGACGGCGTCCGCCGCCCCAAGCCCGCCCCGAGTGCGGGCCAGCTGGACCTGTTCGAGGAAGGCCCCATGCCCGATGCGGCGTGGGAGCGCACCCGGGCCACCGCCTACGACATCCTGCGCGCGGCCGAGGTCCACAACTTCGACGCCGTGGTGTGCGAGAACGTGCCCCGCTTCGCCACTGCCTGGCCGCTGTTCTCGTGGTGGCTGCACGGTATGGAGATCATCGGCTTCCGTCACCAGATCGTCTCGGTCACCGCCGCCCACATCGGCGACGACACCAGCAACCCCCACGCCCCGCAGTGGCGCGACCGCATCTTCATCGTCTTCACCCGCACCACGATGCGCGCCCCCAACCTCGCCGTGCGTCCGCTGGCTTGGTGCCCCGTCTGCGAATGTGACGTGCTGGCGGTGCAGTCCTGGCGCAACGGCCGCACCGTCGGCAAGTACCGCCAGCAATACGACTTCCGCTGCCCCAACTCCACATGCCGCTACCGCCTGGTGGAGCCCTACGTCCGCCCCGCCGCGTCCGCGATCAACTGGGGTGATCCCGGCATCCGGATCGGCGACCGGACGGTCAAGGGCATGCGTCCGCTCGCTGCCTCGACGCTCCGGAAGATTCGCCTCGGCCTGGACAAGCACCGCACGCCTTCGGTGATCACCGTCAACCACGCCGACACGGGCGACGGACGTGCCTTCCCGGTCCTGGCCGCGCCGCTGCCCACCCGCACCGTGCGCATCGGCGACGGCCTGGCGATCCCGCCGCTGCTGGTCCCGGTCGGCGGAAGCTGGAACACCGATGCCGCCTCGGCCACCGTTCCGATGCGGACGCGTACGACTCGCGAGAGCGAAGCGCTCCTGTCGCCCGCCCCGTTCATTACCGAACACCGCGGCGGCGGCTCCACCACCCGCGCCATCGACGACCCCCTGGCCTCGATCACCGCCGGGGGCAACCACCACGGTTTGGTGATCCCGTACCGCAAGGGCGAACCGACCACCACCGGCACGCCCCTGCACACCATCGCCACCCGCGAATCCGCCGGACTCGTCCTCGGCACCGACACCACCCCGCAGGAACTCGCGGTCGATGACTGCTACTTCCGGATGCTCTCCCCGCGCGAGCATCTGCGCGCCCAGCGCTTCACCGACGACTACACCGTCCTCGGCCATGGTGGCGAGCAGACCAAACAGGCAGGCAACGCCGTCCCCGCCAACGTCGCCCAGTGGATCGCCACCGCCCTCCTGGAGGTCCTGTGATGACCACCGCCTCCGAGCGTCCCGAGGTACGCGCCCTGACCCTGTGGCAGCCCTGGGCCTCCGCGATCGCCTACGGCACCAAGAGGATCGAAAACCGCCGCTGGGCCACCGACTACCGCGGCTGGCTGCTCATCCACGCCGGGGCCACCATCGACCCCGCGGCCAAGTACGCGGTCATGGCCCGCCCCTTCCTGAACCGTCCGCAACCGGCCGGCGCCGTTCTGGGCTGGGCCCGCCTGGACGACTGCCACGCAGACGACGGCATGTGCACCCTGTGGTCGGCCCCCGGACAGTGGCACTGGCACCTCACCGACGTCCATCGCCTGCACCGGCCCGTCTCCTGCCCCGGTGCCCGCGGCCTGTGGACCCCCACCCGCGCTCTCCTCGACCTGGTGCGGGAGGCGGCCCGTGCCTGACCTGCTGACCGATCCGATCGCCCTCCGCGACCTGCTGCGAGTCGCGTCCGCCCCCGACTTCGAGCGCTGGCAGCATCAGATCCACCGCACCGGCGGCTGCGCTGATCCCATCCACCTGACCGGCTGGACCACTCGCATCGACAAGGCCACCGGCGAGAGACTGCACCACTACACCACCCACGGCGAGCCCGGCGGTCGGTTGCGCATCGCGTGCGGCAACCGGCGCGCCTCCCGCTGCCCCTCCTGCGCCTGGACCTATGCGGGCGACACCTACCACCTGATCCGCGCCGGGCTCGCCGGGGACGACCGCCGCGACATCCCGGCCACCGTCCGGGACCATCCGCGGGTCTTCGCCACCCTCACTGCCCCCTCGTTCGGCCCGGTCCACAACCGGCCCGACCACGGAGCCTGCCGCTGCGGCCGCCACCACCGCGAGGACGACCCCGTCCTCGGCACCGCCCTCGACCCGGACGGCTACGACTACGCGGGTGCCGTGCTGTTCAACAACCACGCCGGCGACCTGTGGCAGCGCTTCACCAACCGGCTCCGCCGCGAGATCGCCGCCCGCGCCGGCCTCACCCAACGCGCACTCAAGGAGGCCTGCCGCCTCTCCTACGGCAAGGTCGCCGAATTCCAAAAACGCGGCGCCATCCACTTCCACGCCGTGATCCGCCTCGACGGACCCGACGGCCCCGACTGGGCACCGCCCGCCTGGGCGAGCGTCGACCTGCTCACCGACGCCATCCGCGCCGCCGCCCGGCACCCCTACACCAGCCTCCACCTGCCCGCGGCCGGCGACCAACCCGCCCGCACGCTCCGCTGGGGCCGCGAACTCGACATCCGCCCCGTCAAGGCCTTCGGCGACACATCCGACCTCACCGAACAGGCCGTCGCCTCCTACGTCGCCAAGTACGCCACCAAGGCCGCCGAGAACACCGGCACCCTCGACCGCCGCATCGGCGAACTCGCCGACCTCGACCGCCACGGCGTCCCCGACCACGCCCGCCACCTGATCGAAGCCTGCAAGCACCTCGACCCGCTCTACCCCGACCGCCGGCTCTGGGCCTGGGCCCACATGCTCGGCTTCCGCGGCCACTTCTCCACCAAGTCCCGCCGCTACTCCACCACCCTCGGCGCCCTCCGCCAGACACGCGCCGACTACCGCGCCACTCAGGAACGCGCCGCCCTCGGCCTCGACGAGCACGAGCCGGACACCGTCCTCGTCCTCGCCGACTGGCAGTACGCCGGCCACGGCCACACCCCCGGCGAATCCGCCCTCGCCGCCACCATCGCCCACGACCTCCAACTCAACCGAGAAACCGCCCGCGAAGAGCTACGCACACTCGCCGACGAAAGGGAGTGGTGACCATGACATCAGAGCTGCCGAACCGCTTCCTGACTCCTGACGACCTGGTCGAGATGTTCGAGCTGCCCAGCGTCGAGACGGTCTACCAATGGCGCCGCAAGCGCACCGGTCCCCGCGGCTTCCGCGTCGGTCGGCATCTCCGCTTCGACCCGACCGACGTACGCGCCTGGGTGGACTCCCAAATTGAGGAGGCTGCCTAATGGCCGGACACATCCAAGACCGCTGGTACAAGACCGAGACTGGCCCGGACGGCAAGACCCGCAAGGCCAAGACCGAGCGCTACGGCACGGGCCTGCGCTACCGCGCCCGCTACGTCGCCCCGGACGGGACGGAGAAGTCGAAGGGCTTCCCCGACAAGCAAAAGCGGCTGGCCGACGCCTGGTTGACCAACATCGAAGCGGACATGGCGCGCGGGCAGTACATCGACCCGCAAGCGGCGCGGATCACCTTCCGGGAGTACGCGGAAAAGTGGCTGGCAGCGCTCACCATCGATCTCACGAGCCGGGCCGCCGTGGAAGGCCGGTTGAGGCTTCATGCGCTGCCCTACCTCGGCACGCGGCCCGTGGGCTCCTTCCAGCCGGAGCACATCCGCGACTGGAACCGCCAGCTCGAAGGGGCAGTGTCCTCAGCCCAGTACCGACGCCTGATCTTCGACGCCGTCTCCTCGGTGCTCAACGCGGCCGTAGATGACCGCCTGTTGGCCTCGAACCCATGCCGAGCCCGATCGGTCAAGGCACCCCGTCCCCTGCCGACACGCGTCCATCCGTGGTCCGCTGAGCAGGTGTTCGGCGTACGGGCCGGACTGCCCGAGCGCTACCAAGTCATGGTCGACGTCGGCGCCGGGTGCGGCCTGCGGCAGGGCGAGATCTTCGGGCTCGCCGTCGACAACCTCGGGGATCTCGGCTGGCTCTACGTCCGCCAGCAGGTCAAGAAGGTTCGCGGAACGCTCGTCTTCGCTCCGCCCAAGCGCGGCAAGCTCCGTGACGTCCCCCTCGATCCCGAGGTGTCGGCCGCGCTGCAGGAGCACATGAAGCGGTTCCCGCCTGTCGAGGTGACCTTGCCGTGGCTCAGGCCGGACGGCCCGAAGGTCACGCACCGGCTGATCTTCACGAACAGCGTCGACTCCGCCATCTGGAGCCAAGGGTTCAACGATCAGTCGTGGAAGCCCGCGTTGGCGTCCGCCGGGATCATCCCCGTCCCCGAGAAGGGGCAGCGGTTCGCGGTGGCCCGCGAGCACGGCATGCACGCCCTACGCCACTTCTACGCCTCGGTCCTCCTGGACGCCGGAGAGAGCATCAAGGCGCTGAGCCTGTACCTCGGTCACAGCGATCCGGGGTTCACGCTCCGCGTCTATACGCACCTGATGCCGTCCAGCGAGACGCGCACCCGCAAAGCCATCTCCGCGATGTATCGGGCCGCCGGTCACGCTCATGACGGCCCAGAGACGGCCCAAGCCGCCTGACACGGCCCCTCATCGGCAGGAAAACCGCTGGTGAGGGGCTGTTTTATGCCCTCCGGCGGCAAGTAACACCCATCTTGCCCGACGTCCACCCTGCGGGGGAAACCCGTATGGCCGCACGCCCCTGACCTGCGGCTTCACAGTCGCCGACCGCAGCTCAGCCAACCCCGTCCGACGACTTCTGCAGCGTCCGCCGAGCCAGCAGCAACGCAGTCACGGTCACCGCGCCCACCGCCCCGGCCGACCGGAACGAACGAGACGAGCGCCAGGAGAGCACCGACCACTGGGACTGCGCGGACAGCACCGAGCCCTTACTCAGCCAGGATCCGGTCGAGATCAGGGACAGCGCCGAGCCGATCGAGCCCACGGAGAGCGCGCTGCCGATCGAGCCGACGGACAGGGCCGAGCCGACGGAGCCGATGGACAGCACCGACCCCACCGAGCCGATCGACAGCACCGAGTCGTGCGACCACAGGGACAGCACGGAGCCCGAGGGGGCGTGGTGCTCCGGAAGTGCGGATGACTTGGTCATGAGGCCATCCTGCCGTCCGGCCCCCCGTCTCGTCTCAGTCCTGCGTCGACTCTCAGTCCTGCGTCGGCGCCTTCTTCTTCTGTACGACCACCAGGGCCGCGCCGCCGATCACCACCAGCGCGATGGCCACACCCGCGATCAGGGGGGTCGCACTGGAGCCGCCGGTGGCGGCGAGGTTGGTGTCGTCGTACGTGCCGCCGCCCACCGTGGCCGGGCTCGGCTCGCTGAGCGTCTGGGTCGTCTCGCCGCCCGCCTCGCTCTGCGTCTTGCAGTCGAGGACGCCGGTGAACCGCTTCACGAAGCCGCCCGGCCCCGTGATGGTGAAGTCGTACGCCTGGTCCTCCTGCAGCGGAATCGTCACCGTGCGCGACTCGCCCGCCGGGATGCTGTGCTCGGCGCCCATCAGCTCGAAGGTGAACGCCTCGTCGCCCTGGTTGGCCGCGGTGATGTCCACGCCGCCCTTGGTGCAGTTCCTCGCGGCGGAGAGGGCAGGTATGGCGCCCTTCTTCGCCCAGGTCGCGCCCGCCGTCGCCGAGACCGTCGACTCGCTGGAGCCGGCCAGGATCTGCGTCTGGCTCCGGCTCTCGGAGGTGAAGGCCCGGCCGACCGCCACGGTGGTCGAGGCCTGCACGGTCAGCTCGGCCGAGCCGGGCGCCGCCTTCTCGGGCACGTCGAAGAAGACCTGGCTGCCGTCGGCCGCGGACACGAGCGGCTTGCCGTCCTTGCCGACGATCCGCACTCCGCTGGTGGCCGCGTCCGCAGGCGGCGTCAGCGTCACACCGGCCGCGTTGGTGTGCACGGTCACCGGGCCGAGCAGCTCACCGGGGTGACCGGAGACCGCGGGCGGGTCCAGGGTCAGCGACGCCTGGGGTTCCGCGACGCCCACCGCGCTCTTGTGGAGGTAGTCCGCGAGCTTCTCGGCCTGCGGGTCCACGGCGTCGACGTCGGCCCCGTCCGAGTAGCGCCAGATGGCCACCTGGGTGCCGGCCGCCGCGTCCTGCTCGGTCAGTCCGCCCTTGACGCCCGCCTTGGCGGCGAGCGCCGCGAGGTCGTTGACCTGCGGGTAGGAGTTCTGCAGGATCCAGCGGATCTTGCCGGCGTCCTTGTTGGCGCCCAGCGACGTGCCGCTCCAGGCGGTCTCGTGGTACTTGGCGTCCCGCTGGGTGGGGTTGTGGATGTCGACGCAGTACGTCTGCAGCATGCCGCCGCCGTCGACGGACATCTCGAACAGGCCCGCCGAGATCTGCTGGTCCCCGGTGTCCTCGTGGATGACGGCCGCACCGTACGTCTTGAGCCCGCCTATGGTGGCCGTCGCCCCGCCCTGGCTCTGTGTCGTCTCCTCGGCGGCGGCCGCGCCGGCCCCGGTGAGCACGCCGGCGGCCACGAGCCCGGACACCATCGTCGCGGCGGCGAGGCGGACCGCCCCTCGCCTGCGCACGGCAAACGCAGAGAACGAAGCAAACAACACCAAATTCCCCTTCGAGCAGGACCCGTTGATGTGGGGGTGTGGTCCCACCAGCAGAATCAGAAGCCCCGAGAGCTATGCCCGGCATCCTAGGGACGCGGAGCACCGCGCTTCCCAGTCATACCGTCGTACAACCGATCCGACTCGGAATCGTTATCGCCAACACGGCCTGTGAGCAGGGCTTATCGACAAATCCACCGGGCCGTTCGGAGCGCATTCGTCGATAAGCCGCAGTCCGGTCAGCTCGGGGCACTTTCTGACATCACGTCACCGCAGCGGGTTCCGGCTCCTGTTGAGCTCGGACCTCCTGCGAACCTCCGGGAGGCGTCTCCCAGTTGGGCTCGGGCTGCTGCGGAACAGCCGCGCCGGCGTCCGGCCTGACCACCCGCCGGAAGGCCGACGTACCGCGCGCGAGATCGTGTCCGACGGCCACCGCGTCGAGGTCCGCCGAGATCCAGTTCTGCCCCTCGCGCACGTCCGAGCGCACCTTCAACCGGCCCTGCACGATGACGGGATCGCCGACGTTGAGCGAGGCCTGCACGTTCGCGGCCAGCTGCCGCCTGACCCACACCGTGAAGAAGTTGGTGTGGCCGTCGGTCCAGGCGTTCTTCTCCCGGTCCAGATAGCGCGAGGTCACCGCGAGCCGGAACCGCGCCGACGGCCCCGTCGCCAGGTCCAGGTACACCGGCTGCGTCGCCACGTTGCCCACGGCACAGATGATCGTCTCGTTCATCGCGAGTCCCTCCCTCACCCGGCCGCCGGGGCCGGGCGGATACACGTACGGGCCCGTCCCGTACGGCTGCGTCTGCCGCGGCGATCACGTCCCTCGCGATCGCCGCATCGCCAGACTGCCTCCGTCGGGCCGAGCCCGCTGAGCCCTGTGGATCATCCCCAGCCTGTGGAAAACTCCGTCACCCGGACGAGTGGTCATCAGCCGAGGGGCACGCCGTCACACCCGGGTTCACCCGGTCGTGATCCCCACTCCCGTCACACCCGTGACCCGCCCGTACTGCTCCCGTACCTCCCGGTACCGCAGCAGTTCCGCCGCCACCGGATCCAGCACCCGCGCCCGCCCGCACCCGGCGGCCGCCTCCCGCAACCGCCGTTCCGCATCCGTGCCGTAGCGCCGGGCAGGCCCCCGCGCCGCCATCCGGCAGCCCCACTCGACGAGCGGGCCGCCGACGATGCCGGTCACCATCAGCAGCACCGGCACGCCCAGGTTGGGCGCCATGAACCCGATGATCTGGGCCAACAGCCAGAGCCCGCCGACGACTTGGAGGATGGTCATGGCCGCCTGCCCCAGCACGGCCGCCGGCCACCACCCGGGCCGCGGCGGCCGCCCCGGCGGCAGTCCCGCCCGCGCCGCCAGGTCGTCGAGCGCCTCGGGCAGCCCCTGGGAGCCCCGGACGGCCGCCTCCCGCACCGCCTGCGCCCAAGGCGCCGGCAGCCCGGCCGAGGCCCGGTCGGCAAGCGTGCGCACCGCATGCTCGACGCGCTGGCGCGCCGTGGCCTCCTCGTCCGGCTGACCGGTCAACGTCAGCCGCCCCGTGGGCGCTTCGTACCGGTCCTGGTACCACCGCCACAGTCGCAGCCACGGCGTCCCGCACGCACGGTTGGCGTTGCGCAGCCACGCGCGCTCGGCGGCCT
This sequence comes from Streptomyces sp. NPDC047043, assembly GCF_040644055.1. Classification (NCBI taxonomy): domain Bacteria; kingdom Bacillati; phylum Actinomycetota; class Actinomycetes; order Kitasatosporales; family Streptomycetaceae; genus Streptomyces; species Streptomyces sp. NPDC047043. Next base: position 193,850 of record NZ_JBEYVO010000003.1, on the reverse strand, counting down.
CGCCCGCGGCGGTGGCGCCCACGGCGTCCGCGAGCCGGGCGGCGAACTCGTCGCGCGCCTCCTCGCTCAGCCCGGTGCGCCGCCGCGTGGCGTAGACGGGCCTCAGCCCCGCCGCGGCGGAGTCGAGGTCGGCGGAGATCCGGCGCGCGGCGGCGCCGCGTTCGGCCACGAACTGGCTGAGCGACTCACGCAGTTCGCCGACTCCGTCCCCGGTGAGCGCGGACAGCCCGAGCACGGTGGCGCCCGGATCGCCGTACTCCCCCAGGGCGATCCCGTCCTCGTCGAGCAGCCGGCGCAGATCGTCGAGCACCTGGTCGGTGGCCTCGCCGGGCAGCCGGTCGGTCTGGTTGAGGACGATGAACATGATCTCGGCGTGCCCCGCCATGGGCCGCAGATAGCGCTCGTGGAGGACGGCGTCCGCGTACTTCTCGGGATCGACGACCCAGATGACGGCATCGACGAGCGCCAGGACGCGGTCGACCTGCTCACGGTGCTGTACGGCGGCCGAGTCGTGGTCGGGCAGATCGACCAGGACGAGCCCGCGCAACTGCGCCTCCGACTCGGAGTTCTGCAACGGGCGCCGCCGCAGCCGGGGCGGGATGCCGAGCCGCTCGATGAGGCTCGCCCCGCCGTCGCTCCAACTGCACGCGATGGGCGCCGCGGTGGTGGGCCGTCGTACGCCCGTCTCCGAAATGGCCACCCCGGCAAGGGTGTTGAACAGCGTCGACTTGCCGCTGCCCGTCGCGCCCGCGATGGCGACCACGGTGTGCTGCCCGGAGAGCCTGCGTCGTGCCGCCGCCTCGTCGAGCACCCGCCCGGCCTCCGCGAGCGTGTGGCTGTCGAGCCGCGTCCGCGAGAGCCCGACCAGCTCCCGCAGGGCCTCGAGCCGCGACCGCAACGGGCGGTCGTAGACGAGCGGCGCGACGGCCTGCGGACGGTGCGCCCGGACGTCCACGGCGGCGACGGGTTCGGCCCCGGTTCCGTCCTCGTTCACCCGCCGCGCGATCAGCCCGTCGTCCCAGACGCCCGAGGAGTCCGTACGACCGAATCCGTCGTCGTCCCTGCGACCCGGCCCGTCGGCTTCCTTACGGCCGGGCCTGCCGGATTCCTTACGTCCGGGTCTGCCGGCTTCCTCACGACCGGGTCCGCCGGATTCCCCACGACCGGGCCCGTCGACGCCTTTACGGCCGAGCCCGTCACCGCCCTTGCGGATGGAGGCCGCCACGTCCTTGCGAGCGGCCCCGTCGCCGTCGCGACGACCCGAGCCCACGCCGTCCTTACGGCCGTCGCTGTCGTCGTCGCTCACGCGCGCGTGCCGCTCGTCGGCCGCACCGGGACGCGCACCGCCGACCGGTTCCCCGGCACCGGCTTCGTCATCGACCCGGTCCTCCGCAGTGCCCTCTTCATCCGCAGCGCCCTCCTCGGGAAGGCCGCTCCCGGAAGTGCCCTCCCCAGAGGCGTCCATGGAATCGTCCTTGCCGCCGTCCGGAGAGGTCCCCTCTTCGGTGCGCGCGGCCTCGGAGCCCGCGCCTTCCGGGCGATCGGTGTGATCAGCGTGCTCGGTGTGGTCCTGGTCAGTGACGGCGGTCACCGGTCACCTCTCCTTCTGCATGACGGACAGCGCGGCGATGAGTTCGGCCTGGGGCTCGGCGTGGACTTCCAGCGCGTCGAGGGGCGCCAGCCGGCGCTCGCGTTCGGTGTGCATGACCCGGTCCAGGTGGTCGGCGAGCAGTCGTCCGCCGCGGTCGCGCAGCCGCAGCGCCCCGTGCGCGCCGATCCGCTCGGCGAGCGACTCACCGGCCGAGCGCGCCCGGCGGCCGCCCAGCAGCACGGTGGCGACGAGGGCGGCGACCACCTCGGGATCCGGTGCGACGTTGCGGTCGAGGTCGCGCACCTCCTCCTCGGCGTACTCCTCCAGCTCGCGCCGCCACCGCCGTACGGCCATCCCGATGCGGTGCTCGGCGCTCTCCAGGGAGGGGTCTCGCTCCGTCAGTTCCGGTGCGCGCGCCGCGGGTTCGCGCCGCCAGGCCTCGTCGACGCGCTCGTCGGCGGCGGTGACGGCGCACAGCAGCAGCGCGGCCAGGCTCCCCACGAGCGCGTCGAGGAGCTCACCGGCGGTGCAGTCGAGCGGAAACGCCCGCCACCGCTTCAGCGCGTCCCCGGCGAGCACGGCACCGGCCTGCAAACGCCCCCGTACGCGCGCGTACTCGCTGTCGTACGCCCCGTCGACGGCGGAGGTGAGCCGGAGGGCGGCCGCGTACTGGGCCGCGGCGGCACTGGCCAGTTCGGGCATCCGGGCCTTGAGGGAATCGAGCACCCCGTAGGCGGTACGGGCCATGGCGTGCTGCCGGGCGGCCGGGTCCTGCGCCAGGTGCACCAGCCAGGTCCGCAGCGGCGCCACGGCGGTGGCCGGCAGCAGCCCGCTCCCCCAGGCGGACTCGGGCAGTTCGGGCACCGTGAAGCGCGGTAGGTCGCCGAGCCCGGCCTTGGTGAGCAGTGCGCCGTACTGCCGCGACACCTCGGAGACGACCTGGTGCGGCACGCGGTCGAGCACCGTCACGAGCATGGCGTCGTACTCCTTGGCGGTACGCAGCAGATGCCAGGGGACGGCGTCGGCGTATCTGGCGGCCGTGGTGACCATGACCCAGATGTCGGCGGCGCAGAGGAGTTCGGCGGCGAGGATGCGGTTGTCGGAGAGCAGGGAGTCGATGTCGGGGGCGTCGAGGAGGGCGAGGCCGCGCGGCAGCGTGTCCGCGGTCTCGACGCGCAGCACGCGCACGGGGCTGTCGTCGGGGAGCAACAGGTCGTCCTGCGCGTCCCGATGGGGCACCCACACGCGCGTGAGGTCGGGCAGCACGCGCATCCCGCTGAACCAGTGATGGTCCTCCGGGTTGCACACCAGCACCGGTGTCCGCGTGGTCGGCCGCAGCACACCCGCCTCGCTGACCCGCCGCCCCACAAGGGAGTTGACTAGGGTCGACTTGCCGGCGCCGGTCGATCCGCCCACGACGGCCAGCAAGGGCGCTTCGGGCTCTCTCAACCGGGGCACCAAGTAGTCGTCGAGCTGCGCGAGCAGTTCGTCGCGGTTGGCACGCGCGCGTGGAGCCCCCGCCAGGGGCAGCGGGAAGCGTGCGGCGGCGACACGGTCGCGCAGGGCGGAGAGTGCGTCGAGCAGCTGAGGCCGTACGTCCAAGGTCACCACATGCGAAGAATGCCCAATTTTAGGGGAATTTTGAAGCATATGAGCATGTCTGCGCGCCGACAGGACACAAGGGACGGAAGGGACGACTGGGACGCAGGCACAGTCCAGGCATAACGAGTGCACAACACCCGGTGCGCAAGGGCCCAAAAGCGATGCACGATTCGTACCTGCCTGCGATTATCAGGACCGCTTCACCGAACCTCCACATCGAGCCACGGAGGCGAAGCAACAGGGACAAGGACGCGGGAGCCCTATCCTTGTCCCCGGCAACGTCACGGACCGGCCCACACCCGGGCACCCAAGACAGAGGCCACACACCCGGCCCCCGTAGCTCAGTGGATAGAGCAGGCGCCTTCTAAGCGCTTGGCCGCAGGTTCGAGTCCTGCCGGGGGCGCTTCCACTCCTCTCCACTGCCACCCCCATGTTTCTGTGCGGTTTCCGGTGGCTTCGTGCGAAGAAGTCATGGTCAAGACTTGTCCATGAACGCTTGTGGGCTTTTGTGCGGCGGCAGATCATTGGCCAAATCTCGCGCCCGCACCCACCCACACGCAGGAGCTCCCGGTGGCCGCTGAGCAAATAGCATTCGAGCCGACCGGCGCGCCGGCGGCAGCCCAGACGGAACGGCAGAAGCTGCGCAAGCACTTCGGCCGCTTCGACATCCTCTTCTTCCTTCTCTGCACCATCGTCGGCGTGGACACCATCGGCACGGTGGCCTCGTCCGGTGCCGAAGCCTTCACCTGGCTGATCGTGCTGGCCGTCCTGTTCTTCGTGCCGTCCGCGCTGCTGACCGCCGAGCTCGGGGCCGCGTTCCCCGACGAGGGCGGCCCCTACATCTGGACCAGTCGCGCCTTCGGACGCCTGGCAGGCGCCGTCAACAATTTCCTGTACTGGATCACCAATCCGGTGTGGCTCGGCGGCACGCTCTCCGTCTCCGCCGTCACGGCCTTCACCACCTTCTTCAACGACGGCAAGGACCTGAGCACCCCGGCCTTCTACGTCTTCACCCTGGTGTTCGTGTGGGTGGGCGTGCTCGCCGCGATCCTCTCCTTCGACGTCGGCAAGTGGATCCCCACCGTCGGCGCCTGGAGCCGCTTCGTCCTGCTCGGCCTGTTCACCGTCACCGTCGTCATCTACGGCATCAAGCACGGCCTGCACGGCTTCGGGCTCGGCGACTTCTCCCCGACGTACGTGGGATTCGTCGGCCTGGTGCCGGTCCTGATGTTCAACTACGTCGGTTTCGAGCTGCCCAACACCGCCGGCGAGGAGATGACCGACGCTCAGAAGGACGTACCCTTCGCCATCTTCCGCAGCGCCGGCCTCGCCGTCCTGCTCTACGCGCTGCCGATCCTCGGCATCCTGGTCGTCCTGCCGGTCAAGGCCATCACCGGTCTCGGCGGCTTCATCGACGCGATCCGCCAGGTCTTCACCGTGTACGGCGGCCACGTCGCCTCCGACGGCACGGCCACGCTGAGCGGTGCCGGCAGCGCGCTCGGGGACCTCGCCGCGATCATGTTCATCCTCACGGTGCTGTCCTCCGGCGTGACTTGGGTCATGGGCTCCGACCGAGCCCTCGCCGTCTCCGGCTACGACGGCGCCGCGCCCCGTTTCCTCGGCGTCATCTCCAGCCGCTTCGGCACACCGGTGCGGGTCAACATCCTCAGCGGCCTGGTCTCCACCGTCGTACTGGTGCTGGCCCACGAACTGACCAACGGCAGCGCGGCGAAGCTCTTCGGCGCCGTCCTGGGCCTGGCCGTCTCCACCACGCTGGTCAGCTACCTGGGCATCTTCCCGGCCCTCGCGGTCCTGCGCCGCAAGGCCCCGGACGTCCCCCGCCCCTACAAGGCGCCCGCTCCCCTGGCCATCAGCATCGTCCTCACGCTGCTCGTCCTGTTCGCCACCCTGCAGCTCGTCGCCCCCGGGGCCGGCGACAACTGGTTCAGCGCCGACTACGCGCCGGACGGCTGGAGTCACGACGAGCGCGTCAAGTACCTGCTGACGGAGGCCATCCCCCTGGTCGGGTTCATGCTCCTCGGCGTGCTGTTCTGGGCGCTGGGCAAGCCGACCCGCGCCGCCTCGAAAGACATGACTACTTGATCTGCTCGGCCGCCCACTCAGCCCACTCCCGCCGCATCGCGTTGAACCGCAAGCCATACTCCAGGGCGATCCGGCCGTAGACCGACAGGTTGTCGTCGTCCCAGTCGATGGAGTCCGACAGGCGGCGCAGGCTCTCCGCTCCCTGTTCGGACATCTCCATCAACTCGGTGAGATAGGACCGCGCCTGATCGGGCGTCAGCACTCCGAGGAAGAACACCCGCAGCAGTACGTCGCTGCGGGTGTTCCGCTGTGGAGGGGTCTCGGTCAGCCAGTGCCGCAGCTCCACCAGCCCCTCGTCGGTGATGGCGTACTCCTTGCGGCCACGCGGGCCCTCCGCCGCCACCGTGATCAGACCGGTGCCGGCCAGCTTGGTGAGCTCCGTGTAGATCTGGCTCTGCGTCGCGGGCCAGACGTTGGCGAGCGACGTCTCGAACAGTTTCAGCAGGTCGTACCCGCTGGCGGGGCGCTCCGAGAGGAGCCCGAGCAGTGCATGTCGAAGGCTCATGCACTCACCCTACCCTCCACCTTCCACTATTGACATGTCACAGTGCGACCTTCTAGTTTTGACATGTTGGAAGAGGAACTTAAAAACCGGGGGTCCCCGATGTCGTACCTGCGTACCTTCCTGCCGTGGATCGTCTTCGCCGTCATCCCCTCGGGAGACTGGCAGTGGGGCGCCCTGGCGGCCCTGGTGGTCGCGGTGGCGATCATCGTCGAGCAGAAGCGGTCGGGCGCCGGATTCGACGCGCTCATCATCGAAACGGGCTCGGCGGCCTACTTCGCCGCCCTGGCGGCCATCGCCTTCGCGGACCCGCACTCCGGCATCCACGCCTACTCCGCGGCCCTGTCCTCCGGCGTCCTCGCGGTCATCGCCGGGGGCTCGCTGGCCATCGGGCGCCCGTTCACGCTGGGCATCGCCAAGCGCACCACGCCCCGTGAGCTGTGGGAGCTCAAGCCGTTCATCCGCGTCAACGTCGTCATCACCGCCGTGTGGACCGCGGCCTTCGTGCTGACCGCCCTGGCGCTGGCCTACGAGGCCCACACCGGACACGGCCACTCCACCCCCGCCACCCTCATCCAGATCGCCGGCTTCGCCGTCCCGATGGTCTTCACCGTCCGCTACGTCGCCCACGTACAGGCCAAGGCCGGGCGGATCGCCCACTGACGGCGCCTCACCACCCGCTCAACTCCCCAGGAAGGCAGGGCACATACGAGACGTCCTCGCCCAGCGCGGCAAGAACCGCCCCCGGCCCCACCGCCCAACCCGACTGGGCCACCGACCTCATGCGGGACCATTACTGACCGGACCAGGTACGCCGAAGAAAGGGACCCGCCGTGCGACTGCGCTGCGCCGTACTCGACGACTACCAGCAGGTGGCGACGGAGCTCGCCGACTGGTCACCGGTGGCCGACCGGGTGGAGGTCACGTCCTTCCCCGAACACTTCGCCACCGAGGACGAACTGGCCGCCGCCCTCGCCGAGTTCGACATCGTCGTCACCCTGCGCGAGCGCGTCCCCTTCCCCGCCTCCCTCCTCGCCCGTCTGCCCCGTCTGCAGCTGCTCGTCGCCTCCGGCATGCGCAACACCGTCATCGACCACGCCGCCGCCGAGGCGCACGGCGTCATCGTGTGCGGCACGGCGAGCTCCTCGACGCCGCCCGTCGAACTGACCTGGGCCCTGCTCCTCGGCCTCGCCCGCGGCATCGTCGAGGAGGCCAACTCCCTTCGCTCCGGCGGCCCTTGGCAGCAGACGGTCGGCGCCGACCTGCACGGCCGCCGCCTCGGCCTGCTCGGCCTCGGCAAGATCGGCAGCCGCGTGGCGCACGTGGGCCTCGCCTTCGGCATGCACGTCACCGCCTGGAGCCAGAACCTCACCAAGGAGTACGCCGACGAGGTGGGCGTCGAACTCGCCGCCTCCAAGGAGGAGTTGCTGTCGACCAGCGACTTCGTCTCGGTCCACCTGGCCCTGAGCGACCGCACCCGCGGCCTGCTCGGCCCCGCCGAACTCGCCCTGCTCAAGCCCACCGCGCACCTGATCAACACCTCGCGCGCCGCGATCGTCGACCAGGACGCCCTGCTCGCCGCCCTGCACGAGAGCCGCATCGCCGGCGCCGGCATCGACGTCTTCGACCTCGAGCCCCTCCCCGCCGACCACCCGATGCGCACGGCCCCCCGCCTGCTCGCCACACCCCACCTCGGCTATGTCTCGCGGTCCAACTACGAGACGTACTACGGGGAGACGGTGGAGGACATCCGGGCGTTCCTGGACGGGTCACCGGTACGACGGCTGGGCTGAGCACGGCTGCCGACGTGACGCCGGGTCAGGCGTACCGGTAGATCCGGCTCACGTCCTCCATCTCGTCCGGCGTCACACCCCACGGCGGCATCTTCTCGTGCCGGGCGACGATCCGCCCGCTCTGCGCGTCGCCGGGGCCGGGCTGCCTGGCCGGCAGATAGCCGGCCCCCTTGTGTCTGCGCTGCCAGCGGGTCCACTGCATGTCGACGAAGGCGTGGTGCAGCCAGAACACGGGGTCGTTGACGGAGGCCCCGCCGAGCATGGCCCCGCCGACCCAGCGGTGCACGCGGTTGTGGTTGCGCCAGTGGACGTCGTCCCGCCCGGTCTTCCACCCCTCCAGCTTGTTGCGGAACCCCTTGGTGCAGGTGGAGTCCCAGGGCGAGGTGTCGTAGACCCGCTCGGCGAGCGCGGAATCCAGCTCGGCCTTCGTCGGCAGCGTGATGGGGTCGGCGGGCCGCCCGAGGTCCCGGGTCAGGAACGGCCCGTCGGTGACGCCCTCCCTGATGGTCCAGTAGCCCTGCGTGTACGCGAACGGCCCGGTGACGACCATGCGGTCCGAGCTGCGGCCGTTGCCGCCGAGCAGGTCGTCGGTCCAGGGCAGAGAGGTCGTCGAACGGTGCCTTGTCCAGTCCCAGTACGGCACCGTCACCGCCGGGTCGACCCGGCGCAGCGCCCCCTCCAGCTCCAGCAGGAAGCGGCGGTGCCAGGGCAGGAAGGAGGGTCCCATGTGGGCCGCACGCAGGCCGCGTTCACCGTCGGCGGTGTAGTACGCGATGTGCATCCGCACGAACTCGTCGTACACACCACGCCATTTGATCTCGAGCAGGGCGTTCACGAACCGCCGCCGCTCGGCGCTGGTCAGCATGCTGACGTCCTTACGCACGTACGCCATGCGTCGCCCCCATGTGCAGATACCTTCCGCCGAGCGGGCCGGGGGCCAGATCGCGCAGCCGCCGTCCGGGGCCGAGTTCGTCGACGGCCGCCCTCGTCGCCTCCAGCGAGGTGCGGTACGAGCTGTAGTGGTCGACCATGGTCAGCCAGCTGCCGTCGGCGCGGCGCATCAGGTGCAGCGGGTGACCGTCCACGGTGACCTGCCACTCGTAGTCGTCGGCGCCGCATTCGTCGGCGGCGAGCAAGGTGCCCCGGATACGGCGGCCTTGGTAGATCTCGTCGAAGGCCGTGGCCCCCGCGCCCTCGGGTGCTGCGGAACCGTTTACGGGCCGCTGCGCGCGCGAGGCGGCGACGAGGGGAGCGAGCGCCAGGGCCGCGAAGGAGGCGAGCAGCCTGCGCCTTATCGCCTGCCACGGCCGCGGCTCGGGCCTGCTTCTCGCCGGGCTCCCGGTCCCCTGCTCCGCACCCTTCGGCACTCCGCCGGCGGTGACGACCATGACTCACTCCCTCGTCCGGTGCTGTCCGGCAAGGGTTGCTCAGGTGGCCGACCTCAGCTCAGGTACGGCCCCGCCGTCGGTTGAAGAATCGCCCGGCCGCAGTAACCATCACGTCGTCCAGAAGGACCACCAGCGGGTCAGGATCAGCATCCCGACGACTCCGACGTGCAGCAGCGGCAGCACCCAGGTGAACTCCTCGAAGAAGCCCTTCACCAGGCCAGGAGCGGGCAGGAAGCCGCCCCGCACGACGAACGACGTCACATACCAGAACAGGAGGATCGTCGCGACCCAGGCCAGACAGCACCACAGGCACAGCGCACCGATCCGGTACAGCGACTCGAACTGCAGCCAGGACACGAACCCGATCCCGAACAGACAGCCCGCCTCGAAGGTCAGCCAGTACCAGCCGGGGAACGTCGCCCCGGCCAGCAGGCTCACTCCGACGCAGACGACGATGCCGTAGGCCACCAGACCGAGCATCGGATTGGGGAAGCCGAAGGCCTGGGCCTGGTCGCTCTTCATCACGCTGCCGCACGACACCACCGGGTTCAGGCTGCACCCCGGGACGAAGCCGGGGTCCTCCAGGAGCTTGAACTTGTCGAGCGTGATGACCCAGGAGGCCAGCAGCCCGGCCGCGCCGGTGAGCACCAGCAGCACGGCGAACGCGGGCCCGCCCGCGGCCCGCCGCATCAGCCGCGCGGGCCGAGCGCCGGCAGGAGGACGTGCGCGGCGGCCCGCAAGGTCTGCTCGGCACCGGCGAAGGCGGCCAGCGCGGCCGGCTCGATCGCCCGGCCGGGCCGGCCCTCGGGCCAGGCGCGGGTGGTGAACACGAGGTAGGCGTAACCGCGTTCGGCGATCGCCGCGAGCCATTCCGGCGGAGCGGCGCACCGGGCGCCCAGCTGCGGCAGGCCGACGCCCACCTGCCCGCCCTCGACGCGCAGGGTGACGGCCAGGCCCGGCATGGCGGTGCCGTCGAGTAGATTCCCGCCGACCGACAGCCCGTTGCTCGCCAACAACCCCTCCACCGCGGCGGCCGTCGCCTCCGGACCGCCCTCCGCGTCTCCGAGCGAGTAGGCCAGCAGATACGGCATGTCGCTTCCGTCCGGGGCCTCGCCGCTCCAGGGCAGCAGGACGAGCGTGCCGAGCTCGGCGATGCCGGAGGGGCTGGTGTCGCTTGGGGTTGAGGTCATCGCGCGACCCTACCGACGGGCCGCGAGCGACCCGGCCCCTGCTCACCCGTCCGGCCGATGCCACCGGGTCCGGCCACACGGACGAGGGACGCGAACGTCTCCGCCGCCGGACCGGCCACGGTGGCCGGTCCGGCGGCGGAGAAGGATCACCCGACCCGCAACGGCAGTGGCAGGCCGGGCAGACCCGGCAGGTTCGCTGCGGGCAGCCCGCCGGCGAGCAGTGTCGCGGCAAGGTAGTTGACCAGTCCGGTCACCATGCCGGTGACCGCCGGGACGACCTTGCTCGCGTCGCCCGAGGTGATGGCGGCGAGCAGGGTGTCGGTCGCCTTCTGCAGGGCGGCGAGCGCGTCGCCCTTGAGATCCTTGGCCGCCGGCGCCTTGCCGACGGCTGCGAACTTGGTGACCGGCACGGCGACGGTGGTCGTCGTGGCCAAAACCGTGTGGGCTGCCGCGGAGGCCTTGGCGATGGCGTCCCTCACGGCAGTGACGAGCTTCTGCGCCTGGTCGGTCGGCAGTTGGCCGTTGTCGGCCTTGAGCACTTCGTCGAGCAGGGCGGTGACCGGAGTGAGCTCGCTGCCGAGATCGCCGAGGCTCTTGACCTGGGCGAGCAGCGCGTCCGCGCCGGGGACGGGGGCATGGGACGTCGTGTGGATACGCTCTCGGACCGAGTGGGCCGCAACCGCGGCCGGACCGGCAAAGCCGACCAGAAGGGTGACGCGGAGAGCGGTGGCCGCGATACGCCTTGTTGTCTGAAGACGCGTTATCTGTAGACGCGGAGGTGGCTTGCCGAGAAGGTGATCGGCCCCGGCGCGGAGGGGGCCGGGTGGTACTGCCCGGCGCACAACGACAGGTTCAGGATCAGGTACGCCGACCAGTCGACCCCCACTCCGGTCCCGTCCCGGAAGACGCGTTCGCCGTCGACGTACCAGTCGACGGAGTGCTCTCCGTAGCAACTGCCGATGGTCACCCACTCGTCGGGGACGATCGCCTCGGCGTCGGTGTGGTACGTGCAGCCGGAGTGGACGTGGTTGGACAGCTCCAGCAGGTGCGGGTTGTCCGGGTGGTACTCGAAGGTGTCGATCTCGTTCCGGCCGTCCTTCCAGGTCCACAGCGCCGGCCAGGCACCGTCCCGAGAAGGCAGCTTCACACGGGTCTCGACGTGGTCGCCGGTCCTGACCTGGAAGCCCTCGGCGGAGTACTCGGTGGTGAGCAGTCCGGTGCGCCAGGCCTGCAGACCGTTCTCGAGAGTGTGGCCGGCCGGGGTGGCGGTGAAGGTGACCACACCGCCGGAGACGGACACACAGCCGGGGTCGAGCCAGTCGAGCTTGTTGTCGTCCGGGTTGTGGTTCCCGTAGCGGTAGGCGCTGGTTCTGTCGCCGACCCACTTGGCGCCCCAGGCGATCGGGGCGTTGAACTCCTCGGACCAGACAAGCGACTTGCCGGTGGAGACGGCAGCGGACGCGGTCGGTGTGAACTTGGCACTGTCGGCAGTCATGGCGGCGAGAGTAGGGCTGCGAAGGGAGCGGACCGGCCAGGATTCCGACTGTCGGGCCGAAATTCCTCTTTCGGATTATTGATGTGATCAAAGCCTGGTGCACCATACGATCAATCGATTCAACGACCAGATGTGAATCCCTCCGACGGCACCGCACTCAAGGCATTGTTCACCCCACCGAATTTCATGCGTATGGAGTAGCGCGCCGCTTTTACACAGGCCTTGGACTGCTATGTTCTCCAGCCGTCGGATCACAGGTACTTTCAATCGAGGTGAATCATGAAGAAGGCAGTTTTCACAACTGCTGCGCTGGCCATCGGCGCGAGTCTCGTGGGCGGTTCCGCCGTTGCGGCGTCGGCCGCCCCGGCTCCGGCCCCCTCGAACGGTGGCCTGCTCGGTCTCATGTCCCCGACCAAGGTGACTCCGGCGGTCGTGCCCGCGGCCGACACCGTGGCGCGACTGGCCAACAAGGGCAAGTTGACCAACGGTAGCGCCTTCGACACGAACCAGGCCGTCTCCGGAGCCAACAAGACCGCCGGCCTCTCCGGCGTCTACCTGGACGGCATGGACCCGAACGCCGCCAAGAAGCCCACCCTCCCGCTGAAGAACCCGGCCGGGAACGGCGCCGTCCAGGTCCACCCGCTCGAGGCGCCGACCGCTGCCGGCCTCGGTACCTTGATCAGCCGGTGACTGCGCGGAAACCGTAGGAGCCGGCCGTACGGCGAAAGCCGTAGCAGGCGGGCCCGGAATTCTGACGCTCGTCCGTCACGCACAGCTCCCCATCCGGACTCGGCGGTCTCCGAATACCGCCGGGACCCACGAACCGTCTTTCCGGCCCACCGGCCCTCTCCCTTCCGGTGGGCCGGACACGCGTTGGCGCCCATTGATGAGCCGCGTGGATACCGCCCCCTCCATTCCCGCTCGTCCTGCCGGAACAGGCTGCATTGCGCCATCCGATGGAATCAGCCCGCATTAGACGCTCTTCCCGTGACTTATACGCGCATATCAAGGTTTCCTGGTATGCAAGCGTGCGCAACCGTGGAATTCAGGAAGGAATCGACGTGCCCAGGAAGTTCGCGGTCATCACTGCCCTCACACTCGGTGCTGTCATGAGCAGCGTCGGCGTTGCCTCTGCCAGCGACACCAACACCACCGTCACCGGCGGCAAAGGCTTTTCGTCGTCCCCGGTCGTCGTGAACGCCCCCCAGCAGGGCGTCCTCATCGTCAACGGAACGCTCATCGACGGTCGCTGCATCGCGCCGTGGTCCAACGGCGCCGTCCTCGCCGGCACCGTCGCCCCGAACTCGCACTACGCCGCGTGCAACACGGACAAGGTCGACCAGTCGCAGAACGACGTTTACAAGGGCGGCCTGCTCTTCTGACCTGCACCGAGCAATTCGGAGCAGGCGTATCCCCGAACACACCCTGGAAAGGCGCATCTCATGCGTAACAAGGTTTCGGCAATCTCCGCTCTCGCCGCAGGCATCGTCCTGGCGGCGGCCGGCACCGCCGCAGCCGACAACTGCACCGAGGTCACCGGCGGTGACGGCTTCTCGTCGGCCCCGGTCGTCGTGAACGCCCCCCAGCAGGGCGTTGCCGTCGTCAACGGCACGGCCGTCGACCTCCGTTGCGTCGCGCCGTGGTCGAACGGCGCCGTCCTCGCCGGCACCGTCGCCCCGAACTCGCACTACGCCGCGTGCAACACGGCGAAGGTCGACCAGTCGCAGAACGCTGCCTACAAGGGCGGCCTGCTCTTCTGACCTGCACCGAGCAATTCGGAGCACGGAAATCCCAACCGCCCCACCGAAAGGCGCATCTCATGCGTAACAAGGTTACGGCCATTTCCGCCCTCGCCGCGGGCATCGTCCTCGCGGCCGGCGGAGTTGCCTCGGCCGACGACACCAACACCACCGTCACCGGCGGCAACGGCTTCTCGCAGGGCCCGGTCGTCGTGAACGCCCCCCAGCAGGGCTTGGCCATCGTCAACGGCTCGCTCATCGACGGTCGCTGCATCGCCCCGTGGTCCAACGGCGCCGTCCTCGGAGGCGTGGCCGCGCCGAACTCGCACTACGCCGCGTGCAACACGGACAAGGTCGACCAGTCGCAGAACGCCCCGTACCACGGCGGCTTCCTCTTCTGAGCCGTACTTCACCCGATGGCGGCCCGCCGGAGTTCCGGTGGGCCGCCATCGGCTTTTCCGTGCGTCCGCGCGATTCTGCCGAGTTCCGCAAAAGCCCGCGGGGCCTGTCTGCGTCGGATGCAGACAGGCCCCGCGGTCAGGAGACGGCCGACGAAGGCCGGCAGATATGTCGCCGGTCGAGTAAGGCGCGCAACAAGGAGGAGGGAAAGCGCCCCACCGCCTACGGCATTCCTGCCGGCTCGCGTCGGCGGAGGACCCCGACGTACGAACTGGGGTCATTCCAATGGGACCAACGGCGCTCTCCCGCATTCGGTCACCCCGAGTCGTTCGTTTGGCCCAGCGCACGCCGGGCGATCGCAGTCCCTCGCCATGACGGCCGCACTCCCCCGCATATGCCAAAAGGGCCGGCTCCGAGGAATGCGGAGCCGACCCGAATCGCCCAACCTGCTCTACAGGACTGCCTACTTGCCCTTGCCGAGCGGCAGCCCACCGAGCAGCTGGCCGTCGACGGGACCCGGCAGGGCGGCCTTCGGAACAGTGCTGCCGACGACGGGGGTCTTCACGACTCCCGAGTTCTTCACACCGTCCTTCACGCCCGACGCCACGTCCTTGACGTTGTCGCCCACGTAGCCGGTCGACACCTTGGCTGCCTCCGGGACACCGCCCGCGACCATCTTTCCGCTGTCCACAAGGCCCTGCGCCGGCATGTCCGCCGCGACGGCGGGCAGGGCAACGCCGGCGATGGCAAGGGAGCCGGCGACGACGGCGGCAGCCTTCAGAGTCTTCATCGTGTGCCTTTCTTTCGTAAGCCTCACTTCTCCTGGCCTAACGAGGACGGGGCTTTGTGGAAACCCTGTTGCCGACACCCCTGCTCCGAATGGGTGGTCCGACGCGACAAATAGCCCATGGAAACGCCACCATTCCGACACAGTTGACGGGTCGGCAGCTAAATACGGATGAGCGGCTACAGTTGCTCACCTCGTAAAGTCGGCGATGCCGGTCGAAACAACGGAACTCACGCTCTCGAACGGGTGCGGGATTTTATATCGGAAACACGAGCCGCACGTCCTGGCCCCGGCTCGGACTCTTTTGTTCGGAAGGGCAGCCTCGCTCATGCGTATTTCCCCGCACATCCTGCATGTCGCCCAGCCCGTCGAGGGCGGTGTCGCGCGGGTCGTGACGGACCTGGTGGCGGCTCAGCTCGCCGCGGGACTGCGGGTGAGCGTGGCCTGTCCGGAGGGGGGAACGCTGACGAACGCCCTGCGCACGCCGGGCTGCACGGTGCTCCGCTGGGACGCGACCCGCTCGCCGGGCTCCCGACTCCCGCGCGAAGTAAGGCAGTTGGCGCGGATTCTGCGCGACGTGGGACCGCACCTGGTGCATGCGCACAGCGCGAAGGCGGGGCTCGCGGCCCGGCTCGCGGTGCGCGGCCGCCTCCCGACCGTCTTCCAGCCGCACGCCTGGTCGTTCGAGGCCGCGGACGGAGTCGTCGCGCGGCTGGCGCTGGGCTGGGAGCGGTTCGGGGCGCGGTGGGCGAACCGTGTCGTGTGCGTGAGCGAGGCGGAGCGGCGTACCGGGGAACGGTGCGGAATCAGCGCCCCTTGGCGCGTGGTCCCCAACGGTGTCGACACGCATCGGTTCCGGCCGGAGGGGGACGACGCGGCGTCCGGGGCGGGTCCGCTGGTCGTGTGCGTGGGCCGGCTGTGCCGTCAGAAGGGGCAGGACGTGCTGCTCCGGGCCTGGCCGGAGGTGGTGCGAGAGGTGGCCGGTGCGCGGTTGGTGCTGGTCGGCGACGGTCCGGATGCGGAGCAACTGCGCGGCTGTGCGCCCGAGTCGGTGAGCTTCGCCGGTGCCGCGGCCGACGCCGCCCCCTGGTACCGGGCCGCCGACCTCGTGGTCCTGCCGTCCCGCTGGGAGGGC
The DNA here is from genome assembly GCF_040644055.1 of Streptomyces sp. NPDC047043. Taxonomy (NCBI): domain Bacteria; kingdom Bacillati; phylum Actinomycetota; class Actinomycetes; order Kitasatosporales; family Streptomycetaceae; genus Streptomyces; species Streptomyces sp. NPDC047043. The sequence goes on along the minus strand of NZ_JBEYVO010000003.1, from coordinate 178,126 downwards.
ATGGCGCTCGCCCCGCTGGAGGCCATGGCGTGCGCCCGGCCGGTCGTCGTCACGGACGTGGACGGGGCGCGCGAGAGCCTGCCGCCGGAGCAACTGCCGTACTGCCTGGTGCCGCCGGAGGACCCCGCAGCGCTGGCGCGGGCGCTGACGGCGCTGTTGCGGGACGGGCAGCTGCGCGCGGCGCTGGGCGCGCAGGGCCGCCGGCATGTGCTCGCCGCTCACGATCTACGGCGCGCGGCCGAGGCCGTGACCGACGTGTACCGCGAACTGCTCGGCGTCGTTGGCACGCCGGCCGTCGCACCCAACGAGAGCAGGAAGTGCACCACCAGATGACTGCGGAAAGTACCGTCCCCTCTCCTACGGGGCAGCAGCCGCGGACGGCAGAGCACGCTGTCTCCGTCCTCGACCAGCGCGGCCCCGCAGCCGGGCGCGGACTGCCCCCCGGAAGGAGGGCCCGCCGTCCGCGCCGGACCGCCCGGCTGCCCCTGCTCCTCGTCGACGGCGGCGCAGCTGTGCTGGGGGCCCTCGTCGTGCCCGGAGCCCACAGGTACCCGTTGCTCATCGTTCTGCTGGCCCTCGGTGTGATGGGACTGAACCGGCGGGCCCGTCTGTACGACCTCTGGGTCGTGCCCGGTGTGCTCGACGTCTTCCCCTCCCTCTGCGGGCGGATCGCCCTCGGCTGGGCGGCCGTCGCGGCGTTCTCCCCGCTGCGGCCGATTCCGCCGACCGTGCTGGGCGTCGCGTTCGCCGTGCACTGCGCCGCGGCCTGTGCCGGCCGCGCGGCGGTGCACGCACAGCGGACGCTGCTGCGCGGGCCCAGCCCCGCCCTGGTGGTCGGCCCGATCGCCACGGCGCGGACCGTCGCCGCCGCGCTGCTGCGCCGACCGGGCTGCGGAGTAAGGCCGATCGGCCTGGTCACCGGCCCGCTGGACGTCCTCGCCGACTCCGGAGACGGCCCCGAGCTGCCGGTGCTGACGACGGATCAGGCGACGCGTCGGGCGGTCGTCCAGAACGGTGTGGAGACGGTGCTCGTCGTGGGGGCCACCACGCGGCTGGAGAAGGCACCCGTGCTGCGGGATCTCGCCGCGTACGGATGCGTGCTGTGGGAGCTGGACGCGTACGCGCCGTCGTACCGCACCGGTGGGCGGCGTGAGAGCGCCGGGCATCTGGCCGGTTTCTCCCGCAGGTTGCTGTGTCCGGGAGGCCGGCGGCCCGGCAGCACGGGCAAGCGGGTGCTCGACGTGGTGCTGGCGGGGTCGCTGCTGTTGCTGGCCTGTCCGGTGCTGCTGGTGTGCGCGGTCGTGCTGCGGGTCAAGGACGGGCCCGGCGTGGTGTTCCGGCAGGAGCGGATCGGCAAGGACGGACGGCCGTTCACGCTGCTGAAGTTCCGCACCCACCGGCCCGCCAGCGCGCACGAGGCGGCGACCCGCTGGAGCGTCGCGAACGAGCAGGAGATGAGCCGCTTCTGCCAGTTCCTGCGCCGCACCTCGCTGGACGAGCTGCTGCAGCTGTGGAACGTCTGCCGCGGCGACATGAGCCTGGTCGGCCCGCGGCCCGAACGGCCTTATTTCGTCGCCCAGTTCAGCCAGACCTACCCGTGCTACTCGGAGCGTCACCGGATGCCGACCGGCATCACCGGGCTCGCCCAGATCCACGGGCTGCGCGGCGACACCTCCATCGAGGACCGGTGCCGCTTCGACAACGCCTACATCGACAACTGGTCGCTGTGGCAGGACATCTGCATCCTGGTGCGTACGGCGGCCCTGTTCGTACGTCCGACGGGGAGCTGAGCGCCGGTGAGCACTCCCTCGGCGGCCTCCGTACCGCTCGTACCGCCGCTGTCGGCGCTGCGCCGGGCCGCTCCCGTGCTGCCCGTCGTGGCGGTGGTCGCCCTGCTGGCGCTGCCGGCCGAGCCGGACAGCGGCGCCACGCCCGCCGACCTGGCCTGCGGGCTGGTCGTGCTCTGGGCCGCCGTACGCAGTGTGGGGCGGACGCAGCGTCCGCTGACGCGGACGGCGGCGGTCGTGCTCGGGCTGCCCGTGGTGGGTGTCGCGGTCGCCGCGACCGGGGCGGTGACGCCCGGCGACGGGATCGACGGACTGGCCCGCTATCTGCAGGTTTTCGTGCTGGTCCCGCTCGGGGTGGTGCTGCTGGTGCGCGACCGGCGCGACGCCCGGCTGGTGCTCTGGTCGCTGGCCGGACTCGCGCTGTGGCAGGGGGCCGTCGGCGTGCACCAGTACCTGACCGGGACCGGGGCCTCGTACCAGGGGGCCGACATCCGGGCGGTGGGCACGTTCGGGCCGTCCGACGTGATGGGGATGGCCAGCGTCGTCGCGTCCGGTGTGGTGGCCCTGACCGGTCTCGCCCTCGGGGCACGGGCGCGCCGGCAGCGGGTCGTGGCGGCCGGGTGTGCGGTTGCGCTGCTCGTGCCGCTCGCGATGTCGTTCAGCCGGGGTGCCTGGATCGCTACGGCCGCGGCCTGCGGGGCGCTGCTGCTGTTGGCGGGAGTGCGGCGGGCGTTGAAGCTGTTCGCGGCGGCGGCCGCGGCCGCGGTGGTGCTGGTGGGCGGGTTCGGTGTGGGCGGCTCGGCGCTGCAGGAGCGGCTGTCCAGCATCACCCAGGTCACCGACACTCCTGACCAGTCGGTCCTCGACCGCTACACGATGTGGGCGGCGGCCACCGACATATGGCGCGAGCACCCGGTGACGGGCGTGGGCCTGAAGGCCTTCCCCGCCTACCGGGACTCCCACGCCTCGCTCGCGCTGTCGTCGGGCAGCGACACCGAGGGCGCGGGTCAGGCCTTCCGGCGCCAGCCCCTGCTCTCCCCGCACAACATGTACATGCTGGTCCTGAGCGAGCAGGGTCTGCTGGGCCTGCTCACTGTGGCGGGCAGCTGGCCGGCCCTGCTGGTCTGCGCACTGCGCCGGCTGCGGCGGGCCGGACCCGCCCGGGACTGCGCGCTCGCGGCCTGCGGACTGCTGCTGTGGCAACTGGTGAACTTCCTGTACGCCGACATCGGCGGACCCTCCACCACCCTGACGGCCGTCTGCTTCGGCCTCGCCGCCTGGTGGTCGCTGGCGGGCGGGGCGACGACCGGCCCCGCCGCCGAATCGGACGCGCGATGAGGCCCGGTCCCGCGCGGACCGCGGGCCCCTACGACCACACGACCGGGCTGGACGGCACGCTCCCGGCGGGCGACGGCCACGGCCCGGCCGGTGCCCTGCGCGCGGACACCGGCTCGGGCCGCTTCCTCGCCAAGGCGACGCTGCTGTCCGCCGTGCTGTCCATGGCCGGGGCGGTCCTCGGCCTCGGCCGGGACCAGGCGCTCGCGCACCTCTTCGGTGCCGGTGAGGCGACCGACGCGTTCCTGGTGGCCTGGACCGTGCCCGAACTGGCGGCGACGCTGCTGATCGAGGACGGCATGGCGTTCGTGCTGGTGCCCGCGTTCAGCATGGCGCTGGCGCGCCGGGCGCGCGGGAACGGCGCCCTCGATCCCGTACGCGCCCTGGTCGGCGCCTCGTTGCCGCGGCTGTGCCTGGTCTTCGCCGCGACGGCCGCCGCGCTGGTGGCCGGGGCGCCGCTGCTGGTCTCCGCTCTCGCGCCCGGTCTGCCCGACCCGTCGCTCGCCGTGTCCTGCACCCGGCTGACCGCGACCTGTGTGCTGAGCTTCGGGCTGGCCGGGTACTGCAGCGCGGCGCTGCGGGCGCACCGTTCGTATCTGGCTCCCGGCGCGATCTACATCGCGTACAACATCGCGATCATCACCACGATGTTCGTCGTCGGTGAGCGCTGGGGCGTGCGGTCCGCCGCTCTCGGTGTCGCGCTCGGCGGGTGCCTCATGGTCGCCGTACAGACGCCGTCGCTGGTGCGGCGGATCGCCAAGCGGTCCGGGCGGGCCGAGTGCGGCTACGACGGGGGTGGCGGGCGGACGCTGTCGTCCGGGCTCGTCGCCGCGGTGCTGCTGTTCGCGCTGTGCCGGCAGTCGCAGGTCCTCATCGAGCGCCACTTCGCCTCGGCGCTGCCCGCCGGGGCCATCTCGCACCTCAACTACGCCCAGAAGATCGCCCAGTTGCCGATGTCGCTGTCGATGATGGTGTGCGTCGTCACCTTCCCGGTGGTGGCGCAGGCCATCGCCGAGGGCGACACCGAGGGGGCCCGGGACCGGGTCGAGCGGGACATCGCGCTGATCGCCTGTCTCGTCCTGCTGGGCGCCGCGGTGGTCGTGGCCTGCGCCCCGCAGATCGTCCAACTCCTGTTCCAGCGCGGGGCGTTCACCGCTCAGGACACCGCGGCGACCGCCTCGGTCATGCGGGTGTACGCGGCCGGGCTGCTCGGGCAGACGCTGGTGGGGGCGCTCGTGCGGTCGTACTTCGCGGCCGGGCGCACCACGTGGTTCCCGCTGGGCGCGATGGGGGTGGGCGCGCTCGTCACCGTCGTCGTCAATGCCTGGGCCGTCGGGCCCTGGGGGGCGCGCGGTATCGCCGCGGGCAACGCGATCGGCATCACCGTCACCGCGCTGCTCATGCTGCAGGGCCTGGGGCCGCGCAGTGTGCCCGTGCAGGTCCGCCGGGTCGTCGGCCAGCTGGTCCGGCCGGTGTTCGCGGCCCTGTGCGCCACCGGTGTTGGGCTGCTGAGCGCGGGGCTGTTCACCTCGCCCGCGGCGTCCGTCGCCGTCTGCTCCTTCTCCGTGACCGCCGTGTTCCTGCTGCTGGCGTGGATCCTCGACGCGGCGGACGCCCGGTCCCTACTGCTTCCCGTCGTGCACTTCCTCCGTCACTCCCTCACCCGAAAGCCGGTCCATGGTCGCTGACGTCTCCGCTGCACCGCACACACCCGCCAAAAGGCGCTCCAAGCGTGGCCCCGCCGTCTGGGTGGCCATGTACCACTCCGTCTCGGACTGCCCGGAGGATCCCTACAACGTCACCGTCACGCCCGCGTGCCTCGACCGCCAGCTCGGCTGGATGTCCGACCGCGGCCTGCGCGGGGTGAGCATGCGAGAGCTGCTCGCGGCCCGCGCCCGCGGCACCGAGCGCGGGCTGGTGGGCCTCACCTTCGACGACGGGTACGCCGACTTCATCAGCTGCGCGCTGCCCGTGCTGTACCGCTGGGGCTTCACCGCGACCGTGTTCGTGCTGCCCGGGCGGCTCGGCGGCGAGAACGGGTGGGAGCCGCTCGGGCCGCGCAAGCCGCTGCTCGACGTGGCCGGCATCCACCGCGCCGCGGCCGCCGGCATGGAGATCGCCTCGCACGGCCTGACCCACCTCGACCTGACCAAGGTCACGGACGAGGTGCTGCACAGCGAGGTCACCGACAGCCGGCATCTGCTCGCCGCGATCACCGGCGGTGACATCGACGGCTTCTGCTACCCGTACGGCTACCTCGACGAGCGCGTCGCCGCCGCCGTGCGCCTGGCCGGCTACCGCTATGCGTGCTCGATCACCCCCGGCCCGGAGGGCTGCGGCGACTTCGCGCTGCCCCGCATCCACGTCGGGATGGCCGACACCCCGGCGCGGCTGGCGCTGAAGCGACGCCTGGCCCGGCTCTACGGCCGCGCTGTGGAGGCCGTGTGAGGGCCCTGCACGTCATCACCGGCCTCGGCGTCGGCGGAGCGGAACAGCAGCTGCGCCTGCTGTTGCGGCACCTTCCCGCGCAGTGCGACGTGGTGACCCTGACCAACCCCGGCCCGGTTGCCGCGGGCCTGGCCGCCGACGGTGTCCGCGTCACCCACCTCGGGATGACCGGCAACCGCGACCTCGGCGCACTGCCCCGCCTGACCCGGCTGATCCGGGCCGGCGGCTACGACCTCGTGCACACCCACCTGTACCGGGCCTGCCTGTACGGCCGGATCGCGGCGCGGCTCGCGGGAGTCCGGGCCGTCGTGGCCACCGAGCACTCGATCGGCGACACCCTGCTGGAGGGCCGGCCGCTGACCGCGGGCGTACGCGCGCTGTACCTGGCGGGCGAGCGCCTCGGCCGCGCCACGGTCGCCGTCTCGCCGACGGTGGCCGAGCGACTGCGCCACTGGGGCGTGCCCGGGCCCCGTATCCGCGTCATCCCGAACGGCATCGACGCGCCCCGCTTCCGCTTCGACGAGGTGCGCCGCAAGGAGGCCCGGGCCTACTACGGGCTGCCGGAGGACGCGTACGTCATCGGCGGGGTGGGGCGCCTCGCCCGGGGCAAGCGATTCGACCTGCTGGTGCACGCGCTGTCCCGGCTGCCCGGCGACGTACGGCTGCTGCTGGTGGGCGGCGGGCCCGAGGAGACGGCGCTCAGGCGCTCCGCGCGGGCGCTGGGGGTCGCGGACCGGCTGGTGCTGACGGGCGAGCGGCCCTGTCTGCCGGACCCCGGCGACGACGCGCCCGACCTGGTCGCGCTGCTGTGCGCGATGGACGTGCTCGCCTCGCCGTCGGCCGAGGAGGCCTTCGGGCTGGCCGTGGTGGAGGCGCTGGCCGCCGGGCTCCCCGTGCTGTACGCGAGCTGCCCCGCCGTGGAGGACCTGCCGCCCGACGCGGCACCCGGCGCCCTGCGCATCACCGGCGGCACCGGGGCGTACGTGCGGGAACTGCTGCGGCTGCGGGCCGCGGGCCCGGGCGGGCGAACCGCCCCGGAGGCCGTGCGGCGCTACGACATCGCGTACAGCGCCCGGCAGTTGATGGATGTGTACACGGCCGCCCTGGCCGGCTCGACCCTGGAAGTGAGTTCTCGATGACCGACAACCCCGCTCAGCGTGACCGGCACCGTGCGAGCGCACGTGCGAGGCGGCTGCCCTCGTGGTGGCTGCTGCCGGCCGGCGCGCTGCTCGGAGCCGTGGCCGGCGGCGCGTACGGAACGGTGAAGCCGCCGCAGTACACGGCGACGAGTTCCGTCGTCGCCGTGGCGGCCGGCCGCTCCGACGTCGACTGCGCCGACGCACTCGGCTTCGCGCAGGCGTACGGCCGGGTGGCCCCGCAGCTCGCGGTGCTCGGGGACGCGCAGGTGGCGGCGGGTGTGCCGGCCGCGAAGCTGCGCAAGAACGTGCAGGTCGCGACCTCGCCGGACGCGCCGATGGTCTCCGTCTCGGCGACCTCGACGAGCCCTGCCCAGGCCGTCGACATGGCCGACGCCGTGTCCGGCGCGCTCGTCACGCAGGCGAGCCACACCAAGGCCACCACCGGCATCCGGCTCGAGCGGCTCTCCCGCGCTCTGAAGCCCACCGAACCGTCGTCCGTCTCGCCGAAGCTGGCCGGGCTGGTGGGTGCGAGCGCCGGAGGTCTGCTGGGCGGCCTGGTGCTGCTGGCCCGGCCGCGGCGGGCCGAGGAGGGGGACGGCGCGGGCCAGCCGACGGTGCCCGCCCCGACCCACGCCGCGGACGCCCGATGAGCGCTCCGACGACCACGCCCGCCCGCGCGATGTCGGTGGAACTGTGCACCGACGAGCGCACGTTCGCCGCGCTGTCCGAGGAGTGGGCACGCCTGCACGGGGCCTGCCCGTCGGCGACACCGTTCCAGAGCCATGCCTGGCTGCACTCCTGGTGGCTCTCCTACGGCACACCCGACGGGCTGCGGCTGTTCCTGGTCCGCCGGGACGGTGAACTGGTGGCCGCCGCGCCGCTGATGCGGGTGCGGCATCCACTGCCCAAGCTGGTGCCGATCGGCGGTGCCATCTCCGACTTCTGCGACGTGCTGATCGACGAGAGCGCCGCCGAGCAGGGCAGCGTGGCCCTGGCGGACGCCCTGGCCGGCGCGGCCCGCACTGCTCTGATCGACTTCCGGGAGGTGCGGCCGGGCAGCGCGGTGGAGCAGGTCTACCGGCACTGGCGCGGTCCGCGCCGCCGCCTGCAGGACTCGGCGTGCCTGGAGCTGCCCGCCGTACCCATGACGGAGTTGGTCAAGCGGCTGCCGCCGGCGCGGGCCCAGCGGGTGCGCAACAAGATCAACAGGTGCGGCAAGGTCGGTGTCGAGTGGCGCGGGGTGAGTCCCGACGAGACGGAGACCGCGCTGCGGCGGCTGATCGACCTGCACCGCCTGCAGTGGGAGGGCAAGAAGATGACGCCCGAGCACATCCGGCCGCGTTTCCTGGAGCACCTGGTCCGCTCGGTGGTCCCGATGGCCCGGTCCGGTCAGGCCACGCTGACGGAGTTCCTGCTCGACGGCGCGGTGGTGGCGGTCAACCTGCATCTGCTGTCGGGCGGGCTGGCGGGCCAGTACCTGTACGGCTTCCATCCGGGGCTGCGGGAGCGCAGGGTGGACGTGGCGACGATGCTGCTGCGCGCGTCCACCGAGCGCCTCGCGTCCGGCGGTGAGAGCCGGGTGCTGAGCCTGCTGCGCGGCGACGAGCCGTACAAGTACCGCTGGAACCCCGACACGGTCGTCAACCAGCGTTTACTGCTGGCCGGTCTGCGCACCCTGCCGCTGCTGGCCGCCACCCTCTGCGACGTCGCCGCCCGGTGCGGGGCCAGGAAGGTCCGGCGCATCCGCCCGGACACCAAGGAACACTGGTAGGGCCCGCTCAGTGGGGGCAGGCGGTGCTCTTGGCGCCGATCAACTGCTGCAGCAGGTGCACGAGGCCCGCCGGCGTGCACTCGGGCGGCTTGGCCGGTGGCGTCGGTTCGGGAGTCGGTGCCGGGGTCGGCGGCTGTGCCGGCGTCGGCACCGGTACGGCGGGGACCGTGGGCGGGGTCGGTGCGGCGGGAGCCGTGGGCGGGTTCGGGAGGGGGACCGACGGTCCCGGTGTCGGCTGCGGTCTCAGGTTCGCGGTCAGCACCGCGCGGTACAGCGCGGACGAGCGGGGGTTGTCGGAGCACAGCCACACGCCGTGCGGGCAGTAGTCGGTGATCGTGTTGTACAGCGGCTTGTGCTCGTCCATCCACGCGAGCATGCGCAGCATGTACTCGTCGTTGTCGCCGTTGCGGTACAGGCCCCACTCGGGATACGAGATCGGCTTGCCGTGGGCCCGCGCGAAGTCCACGTGGAACTGCAGGCCGTAGGGCTCGGACACCTCCTCGTCGAACGACATTCCGCGGGGCTGGTCGTAGGAGTCCATGCCGATGACGTCGACGACGTCGTCGCCGGGGTAGCACTCCGGCCACGGGATCGCGTCCCTGCCCCGGTTCGGGTTGAAGTCGAACCTGAACTTCTGCCCGGGGACCGAGCGCATGACGGTGACGATGCGCCGCCAGTACCGCTTCCAGTTCTCCGGGTCGGGGCCGCAGCGGTGGGTGTAGGTGATGCCGTTCATCTCCCAGCCGAGCACGAGCACCGTGTCGGTCGCGCCCAGGTCGACCAGGCGCTGGGCCAGCACCCGGAAGTGGTCGTCGAACGCGCCGGCCGCCGCGCGCCGCAGCAGCCGTCTGACGCCCATGTCGGAGACGCCCTCCTCGTTGCGCTCCATCAAGGGGACGTTGAGCACGAGCAGCCGGTCGGCCTTGGCACGGCGCCACTTGGCCCAGCTGTCGAGGAAGTTGTGCGCGCCCTCGATGTTGCTCCACAGGTCCCCGGGCAGATACGTGTGCCCCACGCGCAGTTCGGCGCCGCCCAGCCAGCCGCTGAACTCCTTCAGTCGCTCCAGGCCTTCGGCCTCGGAGTCGAGGAACGCGCCGAACGCGAACCGGCGCTCGTCCGGTCCCGAAGGGGCGGGCGGGACGGCCGGGGCGGCCGGCGGCGACGGGGGCGGGCTCGGTGCGGCGAAGGCCGTCGGGAAGGCCGGGCCCTGGGCGAGGGCCGTGACCACGGCCACCGCGGCGGTGCTGTAGGTCAATCGTCCGAGGGCGGACCGGCGGCGATCAGGGGCCATGCATCCTCCTACGCCGCAGATTCGCTCACAGTGACACAACAATGACACTTAGTCATATATCACTTAATTGCGCCACTTGAGCTGGTCTGCTCTGTGCGATCGCCCGCACGAGTGACCCCTGAAGCGTGTTCAGCCGCGGTACAGCGCCTCGATCTCCTCCTTGTACGCCGCTGTCACGGCGTGTCGCTTGACCTTGAGCGACGGGGTGAGCAGGCCGTTGTCCTCCGTGAACTCGCCCTCGACCAGCGCGAAGGCGCGGATCGACTCGGCCCGGGAGACGGCCTCGTTGGCGTAGTCGACGGCCTTCTGGACGTCGGCGCGCATCCGCGGATCCCGTACGGCCTCGGACATCGGGGTGTCCGCGGGCAGCTTGCGGACCGTCAGCCAGTGGGCGACGGTCTCGGGGTCGAGGGTGATCAGGGCGGCGACGAAGGGGCGGTTGTCGCCGACGACGAGGCACTGGCCGATCGGCGGACGGCTGCGCAGCCGGTCCTCCAGGACGGCCGGGGAGACGTTCTTGCCGCCGGAGGTGACGAGGATGTCCTTCTTGCGGCCGGTGATGGTGAGGTAGCCGTCCTCGTCGAGGGAGCCGAGGTCGCCGGTCGCGAACCACTCGTCCTGGCGCACGGCGTCACTCGCGGCCGGGTTGTTCCAGTACGAGCCGAAGACGATGCCGCCCTTGATGAGCACCTCCCCGTCGTCGGCGATGCGCACCGCGGTGCCGGGGACCGGGACGCCGACCGTGCCCGGGCGGGGTTCGAGAGGCGGGACGATGGTGGCGGCCGCGCTCGTCTCCGTCAGGCCGTAGCCCTCGTAGACGATGATCCCGGCGGCGTAGAAGAACAGGTTGAGGTTGCGGTCGAGCGGGGAGCCGCCGCTGATGGCGTAGCGCATGCGGCCGCCGAGTTCCTTGCGGACGCGGCGGTAGACCAGCAGGTCGTACAGGGCCCAGGCGGCGTAGAGGGCCGGGCCGGGGCCCTTGCCGGTCTCCAGGAACTTGTTCAGGTACGCCTCCCCGAAGCGGACGCCGATGCGGTCCGCGCGGTCGAAGGAGGCGCCGCGGCCGATCTTCTCGGCGGTCGCGCGGCCGGTGTCGTGGATCTTCTCGAAGAGGTACGGGACGCCGACGAGGAAGGTCGGGCGGAACTCCTTGAGGGCCGGGCGGAGTTCGTCGGGCTTGATGCTCGGGCAGTGGCCGATCTCGATGCGGGCCATCAGGCAGGCGATCTGGAGGGTGCGGCCGAGGATGTGGGCGAGGGGGAGGAAGAGGAGCGTCGAGGCGACCTGGCGGGTGACCTCCTTGAAGATCGGGTGGAGCAGTTCGACGGTGTTGGCGGCTTCGGCGTGCAGGTTGGCGTGGGTGAGGACGCAGCCCTTCGGTTTGCCGGTGGTGCCGGAGGTGTAGCAGATGGTCGCGATCGTGTCGGGGGTGAGGGCCGTACGCCGCTTGGTGATCTCCTCGTCCGGGACGTCGTCGCCGAGAATGGTGAGGTCGGTGAGTGCGTCTGCGTCCAACTGCCAAATGCGCGGCCGGCGTTCGTGGCGGGCCGTGCCCGTCGTCACCGTGGCGGCGTTCTCGGTGGTTTCGGTGACGACGAAGCGGGTGCCGGAGTCGCGGATGATCCACTCGACCTGTTCGGCCGAGGAGGTGGCGTAGACGGGGACCGTCTGGCCGCCCGCCGCCCAGATCGCGAAGTCGAGGACCGTCCACTCGTAGCGGGTGCGGGACATCACGGCGACCCGTCCGCCCGGTTCGAGGCCGGCGGCGATCAACCCCTTGGCCACGGCGGTGACTTCGCGGGCGAAGGCCGCCGCGGTGACGGGCTGCCAGGTGTCGTGCACCTTGCGGCGCAGGATCACCGCGTCGGGGGCCTCGGCCGCGTTGGTGAAGGGGAGGTCGGCCGTGCTGCCGGTGGTCGGGCGCGGGGCGAGGGCGGGGGTGCGGGCCTCGCGGACGACACCGTCCTCGTCCTTGACGACCTCGGTCCTGGTGCGGGACCCCAGGTCGGCGCGCTGCTTCGCTCGTTTCAGATCCTTGCGTACGCCCATGACGCCCCCAGTCGGCTCTGATTGGGAGGTCAACTTACTCGCAAGTAAGAAAAGGTCAATGGGCCCGTGACCACGGGACTGGTGTTCTAGCCCTGGTCTCGGTGGGCCTGTGCTATCGCCTCGGCGAGTTGTTGCACGTCCTTGTCCTCGGTCTTCTTCGCCAACTGCTCGGCACGGTCCTGCAGTTCCCCCAGACCGGGGTCGCCGGGGAGAGTGGTCCAGCGCTCGTCGCCCTGGCGCAGGGCATCGGCGAAGTAGGCGGCCACGGCGGTGACTTGGAAGCGGGGGCCTGCCTCCCAGAGGGAGTCGCGGAGGGCGCCCGTCTCCAACTCACCGGACTTCTCGTGCGGGTCGCGGGTGTCGGGGTCGAGCCAGCGGACGGTGGCCGTGGCGAGGTGGCCGTCGGCGCCGGGCCTGGTGTGAACGGCGTACAGGGCGGTGACCGTGTGGCCGGGGCCGACCTCTCCGCCGTCGACGCGGTCGTTGCGGAAGTCGTCGTCGGCGACCCGGCGGTCGTCGTACCCGACGAGGCGGAAGTCCTCGACCGTCTCGGGGTCGAAGGCGACCTGGGCCTTGGCGTCGCGGGCGGTCAGGTCGATGTTCTGCGGGAGGTCCTGGCAGAAGACCTTGCGGGCGTCGTCCTCCGCCGACACGTACACGGTGTGGCCGTCGCCCTTGTCGGCGAGGCGTTCCATGAGGGCGTCGCCGTAGTCGCTGCCGACTCCGACGCCGAAGAGGGTGATGCCGTACTCGCGGCGGGCCGAGGAGATGCGCTCCAGGATGGAGTCCGGGTCGGTGTCGCCGTCGTTGGCGAGGGCGTCCGAGACGAGGACGACGCGGTTGGTGGCGTTCTCGCGGCGGCCCTCGACGGCGGTGGCGTAGCCGGTCTCGACGCCCGCTCCGAGGTTGGTGGAGTAGGTCGGCTCCAGGCCGTCGATCGCGTCGTGGATCTCGCCGCGGTGGCCGCCGAGGCGGGTCATCGGCAGGACCTGCTCGGCCTTGTCGCTGAAGGTGACGATCGCGACCGAGTCGTCGTCGCGCAGACGGTCCGTCATCGTGTCGAGGGACTTCTGGGCGAGGTCCAGACGGCCCGGCTCCGACATGGAGCCGGAGATGTCGATGACGAAGGTCAGCGCGGCGGGCGGGCGTTCGCCGGTGTCGGTGGCCGGGCGGGTGGCGAGGCCGACGCGGACCAGGGACCAGTCCTTCTCGTCGGTACGGGCGCCGTCGACGGTGACCGTGAAGCCGTTGCCGTCGGGGCGTTCGTAGTCCTGGCGGAAGCTGTTGACGAACTCCTCGGGGCGGATCGTGGCGGGGTCGGGGCGGCCGCCGGCGGCGAGGGTGCGGCGGGCGTAGCCGTAGGAGGCCGTGTCGACGTCGAGGGCGAAGGTGGAGAGGTAGTCGGGGGTCGGGGACGGGCTCGCGAAGGAGTCCTCGCCGTCCTTCTGTTCGCCCGTTGCCCGGCTGTTCTGCGGGGCGGGGGCCGGGAAGCCGGTCCTGTTCGAGCTGTCGGAGGCCTTGTTGCTGTTGCTCCCGGAACCGCCCGCGCCGCAGGCCGTGAGCAGCAGGCCGCTCGCCGCCGCGAGGGCGAGGAGGGCGGTGCGCAGCCGACGGGTGGCGTGGTGCGGCGTGCGCAGTCGTCGGGTGCGGTGTCGCGTGCCCGGTCGTGGTGTTCGGTACCGCTCCATCTTCCGTGCCCCCTTGGTGCGTTGACGTCGACGTCTGTGACTGTGACGGCGCAGCGGGCCGGAACGTGCGGCACGGGGTGTTGCGGATGGATCTCAAGACGGCCACGATCATGGGCCGTTGAGACCGGTGGGAGATCCTCCGTTGACCTAGGACACCACGTCCTTGCGGGCGAAACCCCGGAAGGCCAGGGCGAACAGCACGAGCGCGTACGTTATGGAAATCGCCGTGCCCTGGATCATGCCGGACCACTCGGGGTGCGGCTGGACGGCGTCCGCCCACGCGAACTGCCAGTGCGCGGGCAGGAAGTCGCGCCAGTCGCCGAGGGCCGTCACGGCGTCCAGGACGTTGCCGACGATGGTGAGGCCGACCGCGCCGCCGACGGCGCCGAGGGGCGCGTCGGTCTTCGTCGACAGCCAGAACGCCAGCCCGGCGGTGACCAGTTGGGACACGAAGATGTACGCCACGACCACGAGCAGGCGCTGGGCGGCCGTCCCCGAGTCCAGCGCGCCGCCGGTGGGGATCTGGAGGGGTCCCCAGCCGTAGGCGGCCGTGCCCACGGCGAGCGCGACCACGGGCAGCAGGATCATCGCGGCCAGGCTGAGCCCGAGCCCGACGACGAGCTTGGACCACAGCAGGCGGGCGCGCGGCACGGGGGCGGCGAGCAGATAGCGCAGGGAGGACCAGCCGGCCTCCGAGGCGACCGTGTCCCCGCAGAACAGGGCGACCGGGATGACGAGCAGGAAGCCCGCGGAGACGAAGAGGTTGACGGCGGCGAAGTTGGCGCCGGACGCGGTGGCCGTGTCCATCAGCGTGACCTGGCCGTTGCGGCCGCTCGGGTCGCCGCCGATCGCGAACGCGATCAGCAGCACGAACGGCAGCGCGGCGAGGATCCCGCCCATGACCAGCGTCCGCCGCCGCTTCAACTGCCGGACGAGCTCGACCCGGAGGGGCAGGGTGCGGCCCGCCTTGTACCCCGAGGCGGTCTCGGTGCGCTCGACGAGCGTGCTCATGCGGAACCTCCGATCAGAGTGAGGAAGGCGTCTTCGAGACGGCGGTGGGGGCCGAGGGAGGCCACCGGCACCTCCAGGCGCACCAGCTCCACCAGGAGACGGGCGGCGGAGCCCGAGCCGGCGGCTGCGGCCGGTTCCGTGCCGTTCGTTTCGCGTGTGGCGGTCGCGAGGGTGCCCGGCTCTGTGTCGTCACCGGTGAGCGCCTTGGGAAGTGCCGCCGTATGCCGTTGTCCGTCTGCGGCGCCGTCGTGGCTGGTCGCGCCGTTCCCCGCGCCCCTTCGGGGCGCCAGGCGTACCAGGAGGCCGCCGTCCGTCCGTGTCGCCGACTCCACTCCCGGCAGTGCGGCCACCTTCTCGAGCAGCGGGTCCGCGATGTCGGTCGCCAGGCCGACGAGGAGGGTGTCGCCGGAGCCGATGATCTCGCCGACCGGGCCCGCCTGGACGAGGCGGCCGCGGTCCATGACGACCAGATGCGTGCAGGACTGTTCGACCTCGGCCAGGAGGTGGCTGGAGACGATCACCGTGCGGCCGGCGGCCGCGTAGCGGATCATCACCTCGCGCATCTCGCGGATCTGCGGCGGGTCGAGGCCGTTGGTCGGCTCGTCGAGGATGAGCAGGTCCGGGAGGCCGAGCATGGCCTGGGCGATGGCCAGGCGCTGGCGCATGCCCTGGGAGTAGGTGCGCACCGCTCGGGCGAGGGCGTCGCCGAGGCCGGCGATCTCCAGGGCCTCGTCCAGGTGTGCGTCCTCGGCCGGACGGCCCGTCGCCTGCCAGTACAGCTCCAGGTTCTCGCGGCCGGAGAGGTGCGGCAGGAAGCCCGCGCCCTCGACGAACGCGCCGACCCGGGACAGGACCGGGGAGCCGGGGCGGATCGCGTGGCCGAAGACGCGGATCTCGCCGCCGTCCGGCTTGATCAGGCCCATCAGCATGCGGAGGGTGGTGGTCTTGCCTGCGCCGTTGGGGCCGAGCAGGCCCAGGACCTGGCCCTTCTCCACGCGGAAGGACAGGTCCCGTACCGCGTAACGGTCCGCCGACCTCGCGTACCGCTTGCTCAAGTCCGTGATCTGGAGCGGGACTTCGGCGAGCTCGGGGGCGGGGGGCGGTGCCGTGGTCGTGCGGCGGCGGCTGGTCAGGAGAAGCGCCAGGGCGATCACCGCGCCGGTCAGCGGGAGCCACCACACCCAGGACGGGAGCGGGGCGGCCGCGGTCGTGACGCCGGGTGCGGTCGGCACCTCGAGGTCGCCGTCGACGGAGACGGTGTACGTCGCCGGGGTGGCCGGGGAGGCGTAGCCCAGGTCGGTGGAGGCGAGGACCAGGCGCAGACGGTGGCCCTGCTCGACCTCGTGGTCGACGGCCGGGAGCGTGATCGTCACGTCCTTGCCGGCCTTCGCGCCCTCGACCCGGATGGGGGCCACCAGCTGCGAGGGCAGCACGGGTGTGCCGGCGCCGGGTCCGACGTCGTAGACCTTCCCGAAGAGCACGGCGTCTTCGCTGGTCGACTTCACGTGGACGGTGACCGTCGGCGACCCGGTGATCCGCATGCTGTTGCGCACCGGTGCCGACTCGAACTGCGCGAACTGGCCGGGGAAGTCCAGCGACACCCCGACGCCGAGCGAGGAGAGCTGCGCGAGACCGCCTCCGCCGAGGCCGGGCAGGGCGGAGACGGCGGGCGGGCTGGCGCCTGCCGGGTTGTCGAAGCTCTGTGTGTTGCCGGTCAGGGCGATGGACTTCCGGCCGCTCTCCAGGCCGGGATAGGTGTCGCCGCTCGCGCCCCGGAGTTGGGCCGCGCCGTCGGTGGAGTCGACGCCTCCGGTGCGGGTGACACGGAAGGCCGGGCCGGTGTCCGTGGCCTTGTCGTCCTTGAGGTAGCGGTCGAACCAGGCACGCACGCGTGACTGGACGCGGCTCGTCTCCATGTCGCCGCCGTCGTGTCCGCCCGCGATCCAGTCGACGTCGACGGGGGCGCCGTTGGCGCGGATGGCCCTCGCGGCGGCGTCGGCCTGGCCGAGCGGGAAGAGGGAGTCCGTCTGGCCCTGCAGCAGGAGTGTGGGCACCTTGATGCGGTCGCCCACGGCGGACGGGGAGCGGGCCTCGAGGAGTTCACGCGCCTGTGCGTCCGGCTTGCCCGACTCGGCCACGCGCTCGTACATCCGGCACAGCTCGGGCTGGAACTTGTCGCAGCCGCCGCCGGTGTTGACGAAGATGCCGGCCCAGAGCTTCTTGAAGACGCCGTTCGGGAACAGGGCGTCCGCCAGGTTCCAGTACGTGATCGCCGGGGCGATGGCGTCCACACGGTGGTCGTGGCCTGCCGCCAGCAGGGAGATCGCGCCGCCGTAGGAAGCGCCTGCGACGCCGACGCGCGGGTCGCCGGGCTTGTCGAGTTCGACCTGGGGTTGTTCCGCCAGCCAGTCGATCAGCTTCGAGACGTCGGCGACCTCGCCCTTGGGGTCGTTCAGGCCGATCTTGCCTGTGGATCTGCCGAAGCCGCGGGCCGACCAGGTCAGTACCGCGTAGCCGTCCTCGGCCAGGTCCTCCGCCTGCTGCCGTACGTCCTGCTTGGTGCCGCCGAATCCGTGGGCCAGGAGCACGGCGGGGCGCCTGCCGGCCGGGCCCGCAGTGAAGTACGAGGTGTCGATGCGTACGCCGTCCACGGACATGATCCGGTCGGCGCGGTGTACCTGCGGTGCGTCGTCGGAGGCGGTGGCTACCGTCCACGTACCTGCACCGGCGAGTACGACGACGGCGGCCCCGGCGGCCAGTAGCCTCCGGGGCCCCCGAAGCAGCCCTCGCAGGCGGGGCGGTCGAAGATCCATGTCTCAACGGTACGGGGAGTCTCCGACAGTGGGAGCAGACCCCGGGGTGAACGGGCGGCCATCCCGTGGGAGTACGGGGTGGTCCTCTTGTACCGCGACTGGTGTACGGCTACGAACTCGGTTCGTTCTGTGATTTGCCGGGCGCGGGTTCGTTGTGGCTTGTCGCGCCCACGCGGCGCAGCCGCAAATCGATACAGCCCCGCGCCCCTAAAAGCGCTCGTCGTCCGGCAGTGAAACAAGCCACCGCGTGGCCTTGCGCGGGCGCAGGTACAGCGCCCAGTACAGGGTGGCCGCCGCAGTGATGCCGCCCGTCCACAGCAGGTAGCTCACCTCCTGCTGGCTCAGGATGTACGCCAGGACCGCGATGAGCAGGACCGGCATCGCCGGCCACAGGGGCATGCGCCACGCGTGCGTGTGCTGGTGGGAGCCGCGGCGGGAGAGGAGGGCGGCCACTGCGACGAGGAGGTACATGCCCGTCACCGAGACGCCCGTGACGCCGTACAGGGTGTCGAGGTTGACGAAGCAGAGGAGGGCGCCGGGGATCCCGACCGCGAGGGTGGCCACCCAGGGGGAGCCGAAGCGGCCGAGCTTGGCGAAGACGTTGTTGACCGGGGTGGGCCAGGCCTTGTCGCGGGCCGAGGCGAACAGGACTCGGGAGTTCTGGATGACCATGACGATGCCCGCGTTGATGATCGCGAGGGCCACGCACAGGCTGACGAAGGTGCCGACCGCGGAGTTGGACCAGGCGGTGACCATGGAGCTGATGTCGCCGCCGGTGAGTTCGGAGAGGTCCGAGGCGCCCATCGTGATCGCCACCACCGGGACCAGGATGATCACCGTGGAGATGGCGAGGGTGGCCAGAACCGTGCGGGCCACGTTGCGGCGCGGGTTCTCCAGTTCCTCGGAGAGGTAGACGGCCGTCGAGAAGCCCTGGGTGACGAAGAGGGCGATGGCCAGACCCGAGACCACCAGCATCGCCGTCACCGTGTCGTTGTGGCCGTCCGCGCCGGCCACCTGCATCGACACCAGACTGCCCACGCCCCGCTCGCTGTGCGCGAAGCCCAGGACCGCCACCACGGCCGCCGCGATGACCTCCAGGACCAGGAAGATGCCGGTGATCCAGGCGTTGGCGCGCAGGTCGAGCAGGCCGGCGAGGGTCGCGAGCAGCATGACGCCGGCTCCCGCGATCGACGGGTCCAGGTGCACCACCAGTGCCAGGTAGTCCGCCGTACCCATCGCGATCACCGGCGGGACGATCATCACCACCAGGAGCGAGAGGACGAAGACCAGCCAGCCGGCGAGCCGTCCGGCCATCGTCGACACCATCGCGTACTCGCCGCCCGCGCTGGGGATCAGGGTGCCCAGCTCCGAGTAGCAGAACGCCACGGCGATACAGAGGACCGAGCCGATGGCGATCGTCAGGGCGGTTGCGGTGCCCAGCGAGCCGAACAGGTCCGGGACGACCACGAAGAGGGTGGAGGCGGGCGTCACGCACGACAGCGTGAGGAGGGTCCCGCCCACCACCCCGATGGAGCGCTTGAGCTGCGTGGGACTGCTGTCCGGTGCCTCTGGGACGGCGGTGTCGACAGGGCGGAGCGTGTCGGTCATCAAGCGGTTCCGATCGACTCGTGCGGAACGCCTCCGGCGGTGGGGCGGTGTTGCATGGAACCCCGACGAAAACCATCGCGTCAATGGGTGTTCTGCTGCGGAATCCGTAGATCAATCGCACTGAAACGCGCGGATACGGTGTTCCCGTCAGGTCCTACCGCCCTGTTGAGCCGTACGGAAATCGCAGGGGCCGCGGCGAAAAAACGGGAGGACGTCCGGGATCCGGACCTGTCAGTGTGTCCCGCTACAGTCATCGATCAAGAAACTCACAACCGAATCACAGCAATGGGTGGGGACTCATGAAGCTGAAGTACACCGCTGCCTGGGTGGGGTTCACGGCAGCGGCGATGGTCGCGGTGTCCGCGTGCGGCGCGGAGAGCGCGAAGACCGCGGCCAAGGCCGTGGACAACGCCGACAAGATCATGGCGGTGCTGGCGCGGGCGACCGACCGGACCGAGCAGCTCGGCTCGGCCGAGGTCAAGGTGAGCACCGACATGGGCACGGGCACCCCGATCGCCATGAACGGCACCTACTCCTGGGGCGACGGCCTCGCGTTCGACGCCCTGATGGACACCAAGGCCGCCCAGCTGCAGCAGCTGCACGCCAGCCCGACGACCCGGATCCTGTTCGTGGACGGCGCCTACTACTACGACATCGACCCGCAGTCCTCCGGCCCGCTCCGGGGCAAGGAGTGGATGAAGATCGACTCCTCGGCGATCTTCGGCGACAAGGGCTCGCAGGCCTTCAGCGGCAGCAGCGGGGGCAACCCGGCGGCCTCGATGAAGAGCCTCAAGTACGCGAACAACGTCAAGGACCTCGGCAAGGAGACCGTCGACGGGCAGACCACGACGCACTACCGGGCCGTGGTCGACAAGGCGCACATGGGCAGGTTCAAGGACGCCTACGGCGACGACAGCAACGTCATGGGCTCGCTGACCGGCGGCGCCGACTCGCTGACCATGGACATCTGGGTCGGGCCCAAGGACCTGCCGGTCCGGCTGAAGCAGCAGATCGGCGCCGTGAAGGTGACCATGGACTTCGAGAAGTTCGGCGCCACGGCCCCAGTGAAGGCCCCGGCGGCCGCGCAGGTCGGCGACCTCACGGAGGCGATAAAGAAGAACCAGGGGCAGCAGGGCTGACCCGGACATGGCGGTGCCCCGCCCTCCCGGAGAGACTCTCCGGGAGGGCGGGGCACCGCAGGTTCTCAGTGGTTGCGGGGGAAGCCGAGGTCGACGCCGGCGGGGGCGTCGGCGGGGTCGGGCCAGCGGGTGGTGACGACCTTGCCCCGGGTGTAGAAGTGGGTGCCGTCGTTGCCGTAGATGTGGTGGTCGCCGAAGAGCGAGTCCTTCCAGCCGCCGAAGCTGTGGTAGCCGACGGGGACCGGGATCGGGACGTTGACGCCGACCATGCCGGCCTCGATCTCCAGCTGGAAGCGGCGCGCGGCGCCGCCGTCACGGGTGAAGATCGCGGTGCCGTTGCCGAACGGCGAGGCGTTGATGAGGGCCACGCCCTCCTCGTACGTGTCGACGCGCAGCACGGACAGCACCGGGCCGAAGATCTCGTCCTGGTAGGCCTTGGCGGTGGTGGGCACCTTGTCGAGCAGCGAGATGCCGATCCAGTGGCCGTCCTCGAAGCCCTCGACCGTGTAGCCGGTGCCGTCGAGCACGACCTCGGCGCCCTCGGCGGCGGCGCCCTCCACGTAGGAGGCCACCTTGTCGCGGTGCACCTTGGTGATCAGCGGGCCCATCTCGGAGGTGGGGTCGTTGCCGGGCCCGATCTTGATCTTCTCGGCGCGCTCGCGGATCTTGTCCACCAGCTCGTCGCCGATGGAGCCGACCGCGACCACCGCGGAGATGGCCATGCAGCGCTCGCCCGCGGAGCCGTAGGCGGCGGAGACGGCCGCGTCCGCCGCCGCGTCCAGGTCGGCGTCCGGGAGGACGAGCATGTGGTTCTTGGCGCCGCCCAGCGCCTGCACGCGCTTGTGGTTGGCGGCGGCGGTGGTGTGGATGTAGCGGGCGATCGGGGTCGAGCCGACGAAGGAGACGGCCTTGACGTCCGGGTGCTCCAGGAGGCGGTCGACGGCCACCTTGTCGCCGTGCACGACGTTGAAGACGCCGTCCGGCAGACCGGCCTCGGCCAGCAGCTCGGCGATCTTGATGGAGGCCGACGGGTCCTTCTCGGACGGCTTCAGCACGAACGTGTTGCCGGTCGCGATGGCGATCGGGAACATCCACATCGGCACCATGGCCGGGAAGTTGAACGGCGTGATGCCGGCGACGACACCGAGCGGCTGGCGGATGGACGAGACGTCCACGCGGCTGGCCACCTCGGTCGACAGCTCGCCCTTGAGCTGCACGGTGATCCCGCACGCCAGGTCCACGATCTCCAGGCCGCGGGCCACCTCGCCCAGCGCGTCGCTGTGCACCTTGCCGTGCTCGGCGGTGATCAGCTCGGCGATCGCGTCCCGGTTCGCCTCGAGCAGCGCCCGGAACCTGAACAGGATCGTGGTCCGCTTGGCCAGCGAAGAGGTGCCCCAGGTCGCGAAGGCGTCCTTGGCGGCGGCGACCGCGGCGTCCACCTCGTCGACCGAGGCGAACGCGACCTTCGTCGTCACGGCGCCGGTCGCCGGGTCGGTGACCGGGCCGTAGTTCCCCGACGTGCCCTCGGCGGTCTTGCCGCCGATCCAGTGGTTGACGATTTTCGTCATGACCGGTTTCTCCTTCACAGATGGCGGCGTCGGGTCGAGACGTGCCGTTCGTACAGCTCACGGGCCTTCACCGCCGACGGTCGGGTCGCGGTCTCGGCCACAGGTACATCCCACCAGGCCTGCGCCGGCGGCGGGCCCGACACAGTGTCGGCCGTTTCGGTCTCGACGTAGACACATGTGGGTGTGTCGGCGGCGCGGGCCACGGCCAGAGCGTCCCGCAGGTCGCCGACGGTCTTCGCACGCAACACGCGCATGCCCAGGCTCGCGGCGTTCGCGGCGAGATCCACGGGCAGCGGCGCCCCCGTGTACGTACCGTCGTCCGACTGGAAGCGGTAGGCCGTGCCGAACCGCTCGCCGCCCACCGACTCGGACAGGCCGCCGATGGACGCGTACCCGTGGTTCTGCACGAGCAGCACCTTGATCGCGATGCCCTCCTGCACCGCGGTCACGATCTCCGTCGGCATCATCAGATACGTGCCGTCGCCGACCAGCGCCCAGACCGGCCGCTCGGGGGCGGCCATCTTCACGCCGATCGCGGCCGGGATCTCGTAGCCCATGCAGGAGTAGCCGTACTCCAGGTGGTACTGGTCCCGCGAGCGCGCCCGCCACAGCTTGTGCAGGTCGCCCGGGAGGGAGCCGGCCGCGTTGATGATCACGTCCGACTCGTCCACCAGAGCGTCGAGCGCGCCCAGGACCTGCGGCTGCGTCGGCCGTACGTCCGGCTCGTCGGCCTCGTAGCAGGCGTCGACGCGCTGCTCCCAGCGCTCCTTGTCCTCGGTGTACTCGGTGACGTAGGAGGCCGCGACCCGGTACGCATGCGTGTCCAGCGCCGCCGTCAGCTCCTGCAGTCCGCTGCGGGCGTCCGCGATCAGCGGCATCCCGGCGAGCTTGTGGCCGTCGAAGGGCGCGATGTTGAGGTTGAGGAAGCGGACGCCCTGGCCGGTGAAGAGGGTGCCGGAGGCCGTGGTGAAGTCGGTGTAGCGCGTGCCGACGCCGATCACCAGGTCGGCGGTGCGGGCGAGTTCGTCGGCGGTCGCCGTGCCGGTGTGGCCCACTCCCCCGACGTCCTGGGGATGGTCGTAGCGCAGAGAACCCTTGCCGGCCTGGGTGGAGGCGACCGGTATGCCGGTGCTCTCCGCGAACTCGACGAGGGCCTCCTCGGCCCGGCTGTGGTGGACGCCGCCGCCCGCGATCGCCAGCGGCCTGCGCGCGCCCCTGATCGCCCTTACCGCATCGGCGAGTTCGGTCGGGTCGGCCCCCGGACGCCGTACGACCCAGGTGCGCTCGGCGAAGAACTCGTCCGGCCAGTCGTACGCCTCGGCCTGAACGTCCTGCGGAAGAGCGAGAGTCACGGCGCCGGTCTCGACGGGGTCGGTGAGCACGCGCATGGCGTTCAGGGCCGACGGGATCAGGGCCTCGGGGCGCGTGATGCGGTCGAAGTACTTCGACACCGGGCGCAGGCTGTCGTTGACGGACACATCGCCGGCGTACGGGACCTCGAGCTGCTGGAGGACCGGGTCCGCGGGGCGGGTGGCGAAGACGTCGCCGGGGAGGAGCAGGACCGGGAGGTGGTTGACGGTGGCGAGCGCGGCGCCCGTCACGAGGTTGGTCGCCCCCGGGCCGACGGAGGTCGTCACGGCATGCGTGGACAGCCGGTTGGACTGCCGCGCATAGCCGACTGCCGCGTGCACCATGGCCTGTTCGTTACGGCCTTGGTGGTACGGCATGTCGTCGGCGTACTCGACGAGCGCCTGGCCGATCCCGGCGACGTTGCCATGGCCGAAGATGCCCCAGGTCGCGCCGATCAGCCGCTGCCGTACGCCGTCGCGTTCGGTGTGCTGGGCGGCGAGGAAGCGTACGAGTGCCTGCGCGACCGTGAGCCTCGTCGTCGAGGTCATCGACATCCCTCCTTCATCGATGGACTCGGGTACGCAACGGCTGCCACCGGCGTTCACACATGGGGACCTCCGGCGCGGGGCCGTAGCGGGCGGGGAGTCTTCGCTCGCACTTCGCTCCTGCCAGGGCGAAGCGGCTTCCCGCGCCGGAGGCGATCTGGACCCGGGCGTCCCGGGGTGCCTGCGCGACGTCGGTGACCGACGCGAACACGCTTTCCCCGCCCAGGAGTTGGAACTCGGCTGTGGTGACTTCGGTGCCTGTTTGCACGGTACATCCGCCCCTCACAGCAGTCCTACCGCGGTGTCCACCGCGGCGGCCACATCGCCGTCCGCCGGGTACAGCAGCGAACGGCCGACCACCAGGCCGCGCACGGTGGGCAGTTGGAGGGCGCCGCGCCACTTCTCGTACGCGCCGTCCTGGTCGTCACCGACCTCGCCGCCGAGCAGGACGGCCGGGAGCGTGGAGGTCTCCATGACCTCGGCCATGTCGTCGGGGTTCTCGGTGACCGGCAGCTTCAGCCAGGTGTAGGCCGAAGTGCCGCCCAGACCGGAGGCGATGGCGATGGACTTGGTGACGGCCTCGGCGGACAGGTCGTTCTTCAGCCTGCCCTCCTCGGTACGGCGGCTGATGAACGGCTCGACGAAGAGCGGGAGCCGGCGGGCGGCCATGTCGTCGATGGCGCGGGCGGTGGACTCCAGGGTGGTGAGGGAGCCCGGGTCGTCGTAGTCGATGCGCAGCAGCAGCTTGCCCGCGTCGAAGCCGAGCCGCTCGATGTCCTCGGCGCGGTGGCCGGTGAAGCGGTCGTCGAGTTCGAAGCTGGCGCCCTGCAGGCCGCCGCGGTTCATCGAGCCCATGACGACCTTGCCGTCGAGGGCGCCGAGCAGGAGCAGGTCGTCGAGGATGTCGGCGGTCGCGAGGACGCCGTCGACGCCGGGGCGGGACAGGGCCAGGCAGAGGCGTTCGAGCAGGTCGGCGCGGTTGGCCATGGCGAACTTGCGGTCGCCGACGCCGAGGGCGCCGCGGGCCGGGTGGTCGGCGGCGACGATCATCAGCCGGCCGGAGTCGTTCAGCAGCGGCCTGCGGGTGCGGCGGGCGGCCGCCTCCGCTATCGCCTCGGGGCGGTGGGCGCGGATGCGGACGAGTTCGCCGACGTCGACGGTCGGGGACGCGGCCGGGGCTTCGCTCCTCGCAGCCACAGTCATGCCCAGGCAGCCGGTGTCGCCCGTCTCGTCCACGCCCTTGCGGCGGCGCGTGCTCACAGCACCGCTCCGGCCTTGAGGGCGGACTCGATCTCGTCGACGGTCGGCATGGCGGAGGAGCACTCCAGGCGGGAGGCGACGATCGCGCCGGCCGCATTGCCGTGCCGCATGATCGTCTCCAGGTCCCAGCCCTCCAGCAGACCGTTGCAGAGGGAGCCACCGAAGGCGTCGCCCGCTCCGAGGCCGTTGAGGACGTTCACCGGGAGCGGGGGGACCTCGGCGGAGTCGCCCTTGCTGCTGACGGCGAGGACGCCCTTGGGGCCCTGCTTGACGACGGCGATCTCGACACCGGCGTCCAGCAACGCCTGCGCGGCGGCCTGCGGTTCGCGCACCCCGGTGGCGACCTCGACCTCGTCGAGGTTGCCGACCGCGACGGTGGTGTGGCGCAGGGCCTCCCGGTAGAAGGGGCGCGCGGAGTCGGGGTCCTTCCAGAACATGGGGCGCCAGTCGAGGTCGAAGACCGTCGTACCGGACTTGGCTCGGTGGGCGAGGGCCGCCAGCGTCGCCGTACGGCTCGGCTCCTCGCTCAGGCCGGTGCCGGTGACCCAGAAGATACGGGCGTCCCGGATGGCGTCGAGGTCGAGCTCGTGGGCGTCTGTCTCCAGGTCGGGAGCCTTGGGCTGCCGGTAGAAGTACAGCGGGAAGTCGTCCGGCGGGAAGACCTCGCAGAACGTGACCGGCGTGGGCAGGCCCGGGACCGGGGTGACCCAGCGGTCGTCGACGCCGAAGCCCTGCAGGGCCTCGTGGAGGTAGGCGCCGAAGGGGTCGTCGCCGGTGCGCGTGATCACGGCCGTGCGGCGTCCCAGGCGGGCCGCGGCGACCGCGACGTTCGTCGCCGAGCCGCCGAGGAACTTGCCGAAGGACGTCACCTGCGGCAGCGGGACGCCGGTCTGGAGCGGATACAGGTCCACTCCGATCCGCCCCATGGTGATCAGGTCGTACGCCATCGGCATCCCTTCGTCACGGCTCTCCCCGCGTTTGTAGTCCCGGGTGCTCGACCCTGTCAATGTTTTGTCCAGACATTCGGACGAGACCTTGACAGCGCTTGCTGCTCGCGCTGAAGCTGACCGCCATGACGTCGTTGTCTCCTCAGTCCTCACTCTCCCGCATCCGGATCGGGTCGGCTCCCGACTCGTGGGGTGTGTGGTTCCCCGACGATCCGCAGCAGGTCCCCTGGCAGAGGTTCCTCGACGAGGTCGCGCAGTCCGGCTACGAGTGGATCGAGCTGGGTCCCTACGGGTATCTGCCGACCGATCCGACCGTCCTCACGGAGGAAACCTCGCGCCGCGGCCTGAAGGTGTCCGCCGGCACGGTGTTCACGGGGCTGCACCACGGTGCGGCCGTCTGGGAGAAGACCTGGGCGCACGTCGCCGACAACGCGGTGCTTGCGCAGGCCATGGGTGCGAGGCATCTCGTTGTCATTCCGTCGTTCTGGCGGGACGACAAGACCGGCGAGGTGCTGGAGCCGGACACGCTGACGGTCGAGCAGTGGCGGAATCTCACTTCGCTGACCGAGCGGCTCGGGCGGGAGGTGCGGGAGCGGTACGGGTTGCAGATCGTCGTGCATCCGCATGCCGACACCCACATCGACAGCGAGGAGAACGTCGTACGGTTCCTCGACGGGACCGACTCCGATCTGGTGTCCCTGTGTCTGGACACGGGGCACTACGCGTACTGCGGTGGGGACAGCGTCAAGCTCATCGAGACGTACGGGGAGCGGATCGGGTATCTGCATCTCAAGCAGGTGGATCCGGAGATCCTCGCGGATGTGCGGGCCAATGAGGTGCCGTTCGGGCCGGCTGTCGCGCGCGGTGTGATGTGCGAGCCGCCGGCCGGTGTGCCTGCGCTTGGGCCCGTCCTGGAGGCCGCGGGGAAGTTGGACGTGGATCTGTTCGCGATCGTCGAGCAGGACATGTATCCCTGCGAGCCCAGCGCTCCGCTGCCGATCGCGAAGCGTACGCGGGCGTTCCTCAGGTCGTGCGGGGCGTAAGGGCGCCTACTGGGGTGCCGGGTTCCGTGTGTCGGCGAGTGCGGGTTGTTTGGGGCTTGTCGCGCAGTTCCCCGCGCCCCTGAGGGCGTTGCAGCATGGGTGGATGACGAGTGCTGTGCGTGTGCGGTCCGGGCAGGGCGCCTGGGGGGCGTGGGAGACCGTTCTTGCTCGGCCCGATCCTCGGCTGCGGCCCGGAGTGATCAGTTATCGCGGGATACGGCTCAACCTCGACCGGCCTCGACGCCGGCTCGAGGCTCCCATCGGGGCCGCAACCCTGCTGCTCGGGTTCGAGCAGCCCGTACGTGTCTCCCGTTCCGGCCGGGCTCCGGTCACCCTTGTGTCCGTGTACTCCGGGCCGACGACCACGCCGGCCGTCGGGGAGCACAGTGGGCGGTTGTCGGGGATCGAGGTGCTGATGGCGCCTTGGGCGTCGTTCACTCTCTTCGGGACTCCGCTGTACGAACTCATCGACCGCACCATCGATCCCGACGACCTGCCGCACGCCCTGGCCACGCGACGGGTGGGCGACCGTAGGAACACCGTTCGCGAACTCTCCGCCGCGCTGGCCTCGTTGCCCACCTGGGAGGAGCGGTTCGGGTTTCTCGACGACGTGTTGGTGCGCTGGTCGGAGGCCGGGACGCCGAGTTCGGCGCGGGTCGTACGGGCCTGGTCGGAGCTGGTGCGGACGTGGGGGGCGGTGCCGGTGCGGTCGCTCGCCGAAGAAGTGGGCTGGAGCGTACGGCACCTGGAGAACCGGTTCCGGGAGCAGATCGGACTCGGCCCGAAGGTCGCGGCGCGGGTGCTGCGGCTGCAACGCGCGCGGCGGCTGCTCACGGAGGGCCGCGGCCAGGCGGAGACCGCCGCGATCTGCGGCTTCTACGACCAGGCCCATCTCAGCGGCGAGTTCAGGGCCATGACGGGGTGCACTCCGCGGGAGTTCACCATGGCCCGCGTCATCCCGCCGGTGTCGCAGCCCGGCGTGCCGACCGTCGACCGGATGACCGGCGAGGCGACGAGCCTCTTGCTCACGTCCGGGCGAAGTGCGGTTTTTTCCAAGACCGGCAGGGTCCGCTGAATGCACGCTGATCGTCCGGCCGGTTGATCCCGGGGGAGATCTCCGACCGCGCCCGCCATGGGGGAAGCGGGGGAGCCGGTGGGCCGGGCCCGGCGCAGCGGGTCCGGCCCACCTCGCCAACGCCCGTGCGCCCAGGGGCCCTTCGGCGATGTCAACGCGCCGCGCCTTCGGGTCGCCCACACCATTGCAGCACTCCTGTCACAAACGCCCCCCGTGTGTCACACATGTCATGTGTACGCGAGTGTTGCGTCACACCCGGCTCACAGGCACTGTCCTGCCCTCGCTCCCCCTCGTTTCACGAGGCACAGGCTTTGTGATCGCCAGCGCAGCGCCCGGCTCCCCCGACGGCCGCCTCCGGCCGCCCCCGCGGTGCGCGCAGGGAGGTGCACCCCATGACCGACCCACGCCTCTGGTCGTACAAGGAGATCGCTGCGCACATCAAGGTGCAGCCGGACACCGTGCGGTCCTATCGCAAGCACGGGCTGCTGCCCCCACCCGACCATGTCGAGGGCGGCAGACCCTATTGGTACGCCGACACGGTCCGGGCCTGGGTGGCTTCCAGGCCCGGCAATCGCGGTCGTAGAGACGACTGATCTCCGGCGTCCGGCCTCCTGAAAAACCACCTGTGCCCCACCTGCCGCGTGGGGCACAGTCGTCCGATGAGCAACTTCTCCGTGAAACCGTTCCTCACCGGCGAGAAGACCGTCCTGCGGCCGTTCACCGAGACGGACGCCGACACCATGTGGGAGATCATCGAGGACCCCGAGGTCCGGCGTTTCACCGGCGAATCCTCCACCGAGCTCACTCCGGAGCGGCTGCGCACCTGGTACGGCTCCCGGGCGGACCAGCCCGACCGCCTCGACCTGGCCGTCACCGACCGCGCCACCGGTGAACTCGTCGGCGAAGTCGTCCTGTACGAGTGGGATCCGGATGCCCGCAGCTGTACCTTCCGCACCCTGATCGGCCCGCGCGGCCGGAACCGGGGGCTCGGCACCGAGGCCACCCGGCTCGTCGTCGGCCACGGCTTCGAACAACTCGGCCTCCACCGGATCCAGTTGGAGGCCTATGGCCACAACCGGCGCGCCCTGCGCGTCTACGAGAAGGTCGGGTTCGTGGTGGAAGGGGTCCGGAGAGAGGTCGAGTCGCGGGACGGCATGTGGGCGGACGAGGTGATCATGGCCATCCTCGACCATGAGTGGGCCGCCCTCAGCTCCACGGTTCGATGACCGTCACCCCCGCCCCCGGCGCCGTCCCCATCGCCGCCAGGGCGGTGGGGGTCGCGTCCAGGGTGATCGTGGACGTGACGAGCAGGTCGGGGCGCAGCACTCCCGCCCGCACCAGCTCCAGCATCGGCGGGTAGGTGTGCGCGGCCATGCCGTGGCTGCCGAGGAGTTCGAGCTCCAGGGCGATCGCGCGGGCCATCGGGACGGGGGTCGTGCCGGTGGGTGAGGGGAGCAGGCCCACCTGGACGTGCCGGCCGCGGCGGCGCAGGCCGTTCACGGAGGCGGCGCAGGTGACGGGCGAGCCGAGGGCGTCGAGGGACAGATGGGCGCCGCCGCCGGTCAGGGCGAGGACCGCCGCCGCCGTGTCCGGCGTCCGCGCCGCGTCCACGCACTCCACCGCGCCGAACTTCCGTGCCAGGTCCAGGGCTTGGGGCGATACGTCGACGGCCACCACTCGCGCCCCCGACGCCGCCGCGATCATCACCGCGGACAGGCCCACCCCGCCGCACCCGTGCACCGCGACCCACTCCCCCGCCGCCACCCGGCCCTGCTGCACCACCGCGCGGTACGCCGTCGCGAACCGGCAGCCCAGGGAGGCGGCCGTGGCGCAGGACAGGTCGTCCGGGATCGCGACCAGGTTCACGTCGGCGTGGTCCAGCGCCACGTACTGCGCGAACGAGCCCCAGTGCGTGAAGCCGGGCTGCGTCTGGCGTTCGCAGACCTGCTGGTCTCCGGCCGCGCATGCCCCGCAGGTTCCGCAGGCGCACACGAAGGGGACGGTGACGCGGTCGCCGGGACGCCAGGCGGTCACTCTGCCGCCGACGGCCTCCACGACACCGGCCAGCTCGTGGCCCGGTACGTGGGGCAGGGTGATGTCGGGGTCGTGGCCCTGCCAGCCGTGCCAGTCGCTGCGGCAGAGGCCGGTGGCTTCTACGCGGACGACCACTCCGTGGTCGGCAGGGCGGGGGTCGGGCACGTCACGCACCTCGGCCGGCTCGCCGTACTGCTCGAACACCACTGCCCGCATGTGGGCTCCCATCGCCGTTTGTGTCTGCGGGTACATCGTGGCTGGTCGCGCCCCGCGGCGGAGCCGCATATCGATACAGCCCGCCCCCTGACCGGGCGCGCTTCGCCGCGACTCACCCCGCCCGACGCCCCTCGACCCTCCTTGGATGGGTACCCCCTAGGGGTATAGTGTGAGAAGTGGAGGGCCCCAGTGGGCCCCCACAGCCCCACACGCCTCGACGAGGAGAACCACATGACCGCCCAGACCGGCACCCCGGGTACCGTCACCGCCGTCTACAAGGTGAGCGGCATGAGCTGCGGACACTGCGAGGGCTCCGTCTCCGGCGAGATCTCCGAGATCCCCGGCGTCAGCTCGGTCAAGGCTGTCGCCGCGACCGGCGAGGTCACCGTCGTCTCCGAGGCCCCGCTCGACGAGGCAGCGGTGCGCACCGCGGTGGACGAGGCGGGCTTCGAGCTCGTCGCCCAGGACTGACCGGTACCGGGTGCCCGCCATGACCAGCACATCCACCCAGATTCCGATAGCCGACCCGGACACGTCAGACGTCGAGCTGCTCATCGGCGGGATGACCTGCGCCTCCTGCGCGGCCCGCGTCGAGAAGAAGCTCAACCGCATGGACGGCGTGACCGCCACGGTGAACTACGCGACGGGGAAGGCGAAGGTCGCCTACCCCGCCGGCATCCAGGTCGCCGACCTGATCACCACCGTGGTGAAGACGGGGTACACCGCCGAGGAGCCCGCACCGCCGCAGCCCGTCGAGGACGAGACGCCGGCCGCCGAGGAGGATCCCGAACTCGCCGGCTACCGCGAGCGGTTCACCGTCTCCGCCCTGCTCGCACTCCCCGTCGTGCTGCTGTCGATGATCCCGGCCCTGCAGTTCGACAACTGGCAGTGGCTCGCGCTCACCCTCGCCGCTCCCGTGGTCGTCTGGGGCGGACTGCCCTTCCACAGGGCGGCCTGGACGAACGCCCGGCACGGCGCGGCCACCATGGACACGCTGGTGTCGGTCGGCACGCTGGCCGCGTTCGGCTGGTCGCTGTGGGCGCTGTTCTTCGGTGACGCGGGCATGCCGGGCATGCACGACGAATTCCGGTTCACCGTCTCCCGTACGGACGGCGCGTCCACGATCTACCTCGAAGTGGCCGCCGGTGTCGTCGCGCTGATCCTGCTGGGCCGCTATCTGGAGGCCCGCTCCAAGCGGCGCGCGGGAGCGGCGCTCAGGGCCCTGATGGAGCTGGGCGCGAAGGACGTGTCCGTCCTGCGGGACGGCCGTGAAGTGCGCATCCCCGTGTACCGGCTGGCCGCGGGGGATCGTTTCGTCGTACGGCCCGGGGAGAAGATCGCGACCGACGGCACCGTCGTCGAGGGCATGTCGGCGGTGGACGCCTCGATGCTGACCGGCGAGTCGGTGCCGGTGGACGTGGGCGCCGGCGACGCGGTCACCGGGGCCACGGTCAACGCCGGCGGGCGGCTGGTCGTGGAGGCCACCCGGGTCGGCGCCGACACCCAGCTCGCGCGGATGGCGAAGCTGGTGGAGGACGCGCAGAACGGCAAGGCGGAGGTGCAGCGGCTCGCCGACCGGATCTCGGCGGTCTTCGTGCCCGTCGTCATCGCGATCGCGATCGGCACGTTCGGGGTGTGGCTCGGCGTCACGGGCGACAGCGCCGCCTCGTTCACCGCGGCGGTCGCGGTCCTGATCATCGCCTGCCCGTGTGCGCTGGGCCTGGCCACGCCGACCGCGCTGATGGTCGGGACGGGGCGCGGCGCGCAGCTCGGCATCCTCATCAAGGGCCCCGAGGTCCTCGAATCCACGCGCCGCGTCGACACCGTCGTACTCGACAAGACCGGAACGGTCACCAGCGGCCGCATGGCCCTTCAGGAGGTGTACGCCGCCGAAGGCGCCGACGAGGAGGAAGTACTGCGGCTCGCGGGCGCCGTCGAGCACGCCTCCGAGCACCCCGTCGCCCGGGCGGTCGCCGTGGGCGCCGAGGAGCGGGTCGGACGGCTCCCGGAGGTCGAGGGCTTCGAGAACGTGCCCGGACGGGGCGTACGCGGGCGCGTGGAGGGCCGTGAGGTGGCCGTCGGGAGGCTCGCCGAGCATGGCGCCGAGCTGCCGCCGGAGCTGGCCCGCGCCAAGGAGGAGGCCGAGCGGGGCGGTCGTACGGCCGTGGTGGTCGGCTGGGACGGAGTGGCACGCGGTGTCGTCACCGTCGCCGACGCGATCAAGGAGACCAGCGCTCAGGCCGTGCGCGAACTGCGTGCGCTGGGGCTCACGCCCGTGCTGCTGACCGGGGACAACCGTGCGGTGGCCGAGGCGGTGGCGCAATCCGTCGGCATCGAGCAGGTGATCGCGGAGGTCCTGCCCGAGGACAAGGTCGAGGCCGTACGGCGGCTGCAGGGCGAGGGGCGGAGCGTCGCGATGGTCGGCGACGGGGTCAACGACGCGGCCGCGCTGGCCGCGGCCGACCTGGGGCTGGCGATGGGGACCGGGACCGACGCGGCGATCGAGGCGGGCGACCTGACGCTGGTGCGCGGGGATCTGCGGGTGGCGGCGGACGCGATCCGGCTGTCCCGGCGGACCTTGTCGACCATCAAGGCCAACCTCGTGTGGGCCTTCGGGTACAACGTGGCCGCGCTGCCGCTGGCCGCCGCCGGGCTGCTGAATCCGATGATCGCCGGGGCGGCGATGGCCTTCTCGTCGGTGTTCGTGGTCACGAACAGCCTTCGGCTGCGGACGTTCCGCTGAACTGCGGCGAAGTTACCGGCGGTTAGGCCAAGTCGAGGCGAAAGCACCTCTGGAGTCCGGCGCCAGCCTCACATAAGCTCTTCACAAGGCTCGCGCATCATCCTTACGCTTGAGCCTCGATCGACGTATCGGGGCTCTTGCGCATCTAACGGACATATGCAAGAGACGCAGATCACAGTGATGTGAACGTAACCATCGAAGGGGTTCGAAGGTCTAAGTTGACGATGTCAGGCAGCGTCTTGGGGGGCGCCACCTGGCATCTGAGGATGTCTTGGGGGACTTCCTCAGAGTTGCGTTGCCGGGGCACGTACATCGGGAAGCTTTGAGCGGCCCTCTCGAACGTGCGTTGTCCCGGCAGACCGCACACAGGAGTAGTACGGCGACTTTTGCTCGTTCTGCTCAAACGGCAGTACAACTGCAACACCGAAAGACAGCGATTCAGGCGCTGCTCTCTCAAACGCCCGGCCGGATCCCGTGGGGGGAATCCGCACCGGGAC
This sequence comes from Streptomyces sp. NPDC047043, assembly GCF_040644055.1. Lineage (NCBI taxonomy): Bacteria > Bacillati > Actinomycetota > Actinomycetes > Kitasatosporales > Streptomycetaceae > Streptomyces > Streptomyces sp. NPDC047043. The sequence continues at coordinate 144,769 of NZ_JBEYVO010000003.1, read as the reverse complement.
ATGGGAAGGCGCCCTGGACGTCGGCCCGTGGGGGGACCGGCGCCAGGGCGCCTTCTGTTTTTGCTCTACGCCTGGAACTCGCTCGGCGCTCGGCCGACGGCACGGCAGCGGGCCCAAGGGGCGCGAGGAACTGCGCGACAAGCCACAACGGACCCGCAGCCGCCCACACACCGCCAGCGACGAATCTTGGGCGGACGTTCCCGAAGACCCCGGTACGTCCCCAGCGTGGGGCACCAGTCACCCGGCGCCCCACCGGCGGGTGTCAGCGCTCCTCGACCGGCACCAAGTCGCGCTCGACCACGCCCGTGGCAATGCTGACCCGGGGGACAACCCCCGGACCCCCGGCCGGCCCCGACCGCCGGCGCACTACACAAGGAAGGACGGCCACGGCCAATACCAACGGGCACGATCAGCGGCGGGGCACCACTGAAGCGGCGCCCCCACCGGCAGGTGTCAGCGCTCCTCGACCGGCACCAAGTCGCGCTCGACCACGCCCGTGGCAATGCTGACCCGGGGGACAACCCCCGGACCCCCGGCCGGCCCCGAC